>DASQUN010000279.1:0-2983 GCA_035641275.1 Candidatus Udaeobacter sp.
GCGTGCTCCCCGGTTTTCGCTTTGCGATCCATTCGTAGGGTTTAACTTGCGAATGACGGGCGAGCCGCCGTCCTTCTTGACGACGATGACGCTTGGCCTCGGTGGCATGTGTCCATCCGGCCAAACACTTTGGGGTCTCAAAGGTGCTGTTTGCGCTGTTACGACCCGGGTTCGCGCGGGTGCTATACCTTAGGGGAATTTAGTCGCCGGTTTTTCGCTCGGGAGGGTTACAGAGTCGTGACGAGCCGACGAATTGCTTGTAAAGAGGCAATTGTCTCTCTATTGTGTTGGCTTTAACGATCCGCGGGGATTTGCTACCTCTGGGACGTTTAAAAAAGCAAACGAGCCAATCAATGAAAGCCAACTTGTGGTCATTTCTTGGGGCGGAACGGCTGTCCCTGGAGCGGAAGAGGAAGCTTGGCACCGTGGCGCTGCTCTACTTCATTCAGGGCGCACCCGCGGCGATCCTCTGGGAGGTGCTGCCGGTCTACTTTCGCTTGCACGGCGTGTCGCTACGGGCGATCGGCGGGCTTCGACTCCTTGAACTGCCGTACTCGCTCAAATTTTTTTGGTCGCCTTTGGTGCACCGTTACGGTGACCGCCGCTTCTGGGTGATGACCTGTATGATGGGGATCGCCGCGGTCCTACTGATTCTGCCGTTTCTCGACGTCGCCGGGGTTGGATGGATTGTTCTGGCGCTGATCCTGGCCCTGACAACTTTGTCCGCAACACAAGACGTCGCCATCGATTCCTACTCGGTCGGCTTGATCGAACGGCAAGAAGAGGGTGCTGCCAATGGCGTCCGAGCGTCGGCCTACCGGGTGGCGCTCGTCTTTTTCGGCGGCGGGATAGTGTTTCTCGCCGCGGCTCTTGAATGGAACTCTTTGTTCATCCTCGCGGCTGCCGTATTCGCAACCTTGGGGCTGTCGACGGGGGTGATTCCGCGGCTAAACTTGCCGCCGGGGGCGCGCGAGCACTGGCTGCAAGGATTTTGGGGTTGGGCGGGAACGTGGCGAGTCGTCCCACTGATTCTTTTCGTTCTTACCTACCGCCTCGGTGAGTTCGCGATTGGTCCCATGGTCAAGCCGTTCTGGGTCGACTACGGCAAGTCGATATGGCCGATTCGCGATGATCTGATGTTTCAAATCGGCTTGGTTCCAACGACGTTCGGCATCGTTCTCAGTATCATGGGCGCGTTGATGGGAGGAGCCTTCATCTCTCGATACGGAATTTTCCACGGCGTATGGTTGCTTGGCCTCCTTCAGGCTGTTTCCAATCTCGGCTATTCGTTCGTGGATTGGTTGAATCTCGGCCGTTTTGGATTGTACGGGGCCTCAATGTTCGAGTCTCTATGCGGCGGACTCGGGACGGCGGCATTTTTGGCCTTTCTGATGAACGTCTGCCAAAAAGAACACGCGACGGTTCAATATGCTTTCCTGTCCTCGTTCTTCTCTCTTACCGGGCGTCTCGTCGGGGGTATCAGCGGGTTGGGAGCAGAAAGATACGGATACGGAAATTATTTTGCTGTGACTTTTCTTCTGTCGATGCCTGCGTACGCGTTGTTACCTTGGATCAAATCGTGGATCCACGAAGATGAGGCTCGCGAGCGCAAGCGTTGACAGAAAAAGTCATCGCGCCGGCTCCAATTCGCGCAAGAGGCGGCGCCACGCTTGCACTTCGCGCACGGGTTTGACCAGGGATGAGAGCCGGCGGCAGCGATTCTTTAGCAAGCGGTAATAGGCCGGGTCAGATTCTGCCTTGGTGAGCAAGGCCGCCAGCTTGCCGGTATCACCGACACGGAAGTATCCTGGATAGAACTCGCCCAAGGTTCCCATTAAGCCGGAAATCCTCGCCGCCAGCACCGGCACCGATGAAGCGATGGCTTCCGATAAAACGTTGGAACTGCCCTCCATACGTGACGTGATTATCGTGAGATGGCTTCGCGCCAGTATTTGGCGAGTCTTCCAGTGAGGGAGTTCGCCTACCCAGCGATAGCGTGGGTTCTTCCGCGTCTCCGAGCGCGCCTTTTTTTCCAGATCCGCATCCAACGCCCGTCCAACATGGAGTACCTGGATCCGTGATTCGGGCGGCAAGCCGCGGACGGCCATCGCCGCACGGAGCGGATCCTTTTCATCGCGCAGATGGCCGATCACGCAAACTTTGAAGCGACGACTATCCCACGGCGGCGGCTTCAGGTGGTACGGTTCCGCACTTTGATAAATCACTCGCGTTTTGCCGTGGAGTCGTGTCGGAAGTTCGGCCAAGGCCATCCGCTGCAGCGGTACGATTCGTGTCGCAAGCTCGAGCGCGCGCTGGGCATCGCGATTTGTCCGGATGTCCCGATACAGATCCGTGCCGGTCAAGACGACGATGAGCGGTCGCTCAGGATGCAATTTATGGAACCGGTGGATCGATTCATAGCTGCGGCGTGCGTGAAGGGCGATAAGGATGTCGCAAGGGTTTGTGTTGTAAGATTGGTCCAGCGTCACTTTGTGCCCGAGCTGGCTAAGGATGCGCCGCCAGCGGACAGCGGTGATCTTGTTGCCGTTATTGATACGCAGCGGCGCCGGCGTAATGAGCTGTATTCTCACGGAGTCTGATTATGGGGCGCAAGTGCGGAATCCCGCCCAGACGTCGTTTCGGTCCGGTGTGTAGAAGTTTCTCCAGGTATTGCGAATGAGCAGCGAACGGGTCGTCCAGCAACCGCCGCGCAGCACTTTGTGAGTACCAAACCAGGGTTCCGAGTATTCCTTATACGGATCGACGGTAAATCCGGGATAGGGCGCGAAATGATCTGCGGTCCACTCCCAGATGTTGCCGAGCATCTGGCGGCAGCCGAATGCGCTATCCCCGACGGGATAAGCGCCGACACTTATAGGACCGAGATTGCGCCAATCCAGGTTGGCTCGTTCAGTGCTGGATGGATCGTTGCCCCACGGAAAATACCTCCGGCGTTCGCTCAACCCACGGCTATGATCGGAAG
>DASQUN010000280.1:0-7891 GCA_035641275.1 Candidatus Udaeobacter sp.
TTCTCTTTGCCCGCGCAATTGCGAGGTAAACCGCTGGGAGAAGTACGCGGTTTGCAAAGTCGCCCGCTATGCGCGCGTGTCCTCTTATTTCCCGCATTTCGGCGAGGAGGACGTCGTCCGCGGGTGGCATGGCTCCGGCACGATCTTTTTCGGCTGGTGCAACCTGCGCTGCGTGTTCTGTCAGAACTATGAAACGAGCCAGAAGGGCCAAGGCGACGAGGTAACACCCCGGGAGCTCGCCGGGATGATGCTCGAGCTACAGCAGAAAGGGTGTCACAACATCAATTTCGTCACGCCGGAGCATGTCGTGCCGCAGATTCTCGAAGCGCTTCCCTACGCGATCAGCCGCGGCTTGCGCGCGCCATTGGTCTATAACACCAGCGCCTACGACAGCCTGCATAGCATCCGGCTGATGAGTGGAGTCGTGGATATCTATATGCCTGATTTCAAGCTTTGGAATCCCGAGCATTGCCGTAAGTATCTCCTCGCCCCGGACTATCCCGCAGCGGCGCGCAATGTGGTGCGGGCAATGCACGAGCAGACCGGAGCGCTGAAAGTCGATGAGGACGGTTTGGCTTTGCGCGGCGTTCTCATCCGCCACCTGGTCATGCCCGGCATGCTGGACGATACCCAAGAGATTGTTCGCTACGTCGCCTCGGAGCTGTCAACGGACACCTATCTCAACATTATGGATCAGTACTTCCCTGCCTGGAAGGCTAGCAGCGAGGACAAGTACAAGGAAATCGGCAGGCGCATCAGCCGGCGCGAACTCAGCCAGGCCTTCACTCATGCGGCGGCAGCCGGGCTGTGGAGGTTCGATCACCGTTGGCGCGGCGATCTCAGACTGTCGACAGCCGGCTGGAATTTGTGAGTCGGATCCATATAGCCATTATTCCATGGTTAGTGTCTCGTTCCCCAGGTCGGACCACGCTAAGTCTCAGCAGTAAGGCTGAACGTCTGGAACGACTGGAGCCTCTGGAACGTTTGGAACTGGCTTTGCGCAGCGGCCATGGGATCGTGTTTTCCGGTATTAGCACGTCATTCTCGCTGGCAAATCCGCCCGCGTAAGCTTCACTCGATTTCCCGCAGCGCACCTCCCATCTGCCGACTTCGAAGTTCCACGTTTTGACGTTTTGAACTGCTGGAACTTCTTCAGGCTGAAAAAGACTCCCGACCCCCTTAATTGGCCCGGGGTGGTCGCGCTGCTCTGGCGATGATGGAATCACGGGTCAACGCTCTGCTGCTTGCTTCGCGTCGGTCCAGTATCCTGGTTGTAAGACCTCCACTCCATGCCCGCCATCCACCCAACGTGGCGGAACGTAAACTCTGTTTGTGGTAGGTTCTCTAGGTTCGGTTATTGGCGCGGGCTGAAACTGCTGAATAATGATGACTGGCTGCTCGCTAAGTCCGCCCACACCAACAAATCCAAAGCCGTGGAAAGGGCGTAAAAAGGAATGTTGCCGGTGTATCTTAGGAGCCTTGAATTTCCCGGAGCCGCCGAAAGACCGAGCCGCACCAAACAACGGAGGGTAGGGTCAAGGTAATGCCGATCACGAGTATAAAACCGAAGATTATAGGTCTAGTATTATCTGACGATCGCATACAATGTTTTTAGTCTAAATTGATGAGGAAGAAAAGAACCATGGATAACGGCAGTACGTCGAAGGGGACAGGCTACTTTTTGTCTCATCTCCTCATTTCGCTCAAGGCGGGTCGGCCCCGTGGACGCATGGTACTTTCAAGTCCAAATAGACTCGCGATCTTCGTCTGCCAGTCTGGTTCTCCAAAAGGTCTTTGGCGATTCACTGACTCACGAACCGAAGCGAGCTGGCTCGCTGATAGTGGTTCGTCGACTTGCGTTATCCAGTTTTCCTCGTCTTCCACTGGACAGGGATCGGCTAACTCGCTCCGAGACCAACTTGACCATGGCGTGCGGCTCTGCCGTGTGACTTTAACTAATTCCGCAATCGCTCTTCATTTAACAAGTTGTGAACACCGATATCTTTGCTATATACATAAACTGTTGCATTGCAAGACCTGACCCTGCCTTGATTTTCCCGAAGTTGGAAGCTTTTCTTTTTGTATCCGTAGACGACTTGAACTAAGCGAAGCGGTTGAACGTTTGTAACGACTGGAACGGATCGATCCCGTGGTGAACGGAGCACAGCGATTGAACGTCTGGAACGTTTGGAACAGGCGCAAGCCAAAATCGTCCTGAGCTTTATGAAAGATAGTGGCGCGACCATTTCCTCGGTTGATCACATGATACACAAAACCAGCCTGCTGCCCGCGCGGGATTCTCGGCATGGCAGGGTTCTCTATCACACCGCCGCCTGCGATCGCAATGGGAAAAGTAGCCTGTCCCCTTTATTCCCCCCGGTTCTTAGGGGAGGATGCGCCGGTAACGACGCATCCTTACCCGACCCTAGAGTCCGACACTCACGGATTCGTGGGGAGCATGCTAGCCAGCATCGTGGCGATGCCTAAAAAACTAAAAAATCCGACTACGTCCGTCACCGTAGTGAGGATGATCGATGAAGATTGCGCCGGGTCCTGGCGCAGCGCCGTCAGGATCATCGGAATCACGGCGCCGGATAAACCGGCGGCGACCATCGAAATGACCATGGACAACATGATCACCAACGCCAGGCCCGTCGAACCACTCCAAACGTAAACGCCCGCCGCTGTTGTCAGGGCGACGGCGACGCCGTTGACGGCGGCGACGTTTATTTCCTTCCAGGAAACGCGCAACCAGTGATGCAACCTAATTTCTCTGAGAGCGAGTCCGCGCATGGTAACCGCCAATGCTTGCGCGCCGGTGTTGCCGGATTGTCCGGCAACCACCGGAAGCAATACCGCCAACGCCGTAAAGCGGGCGATGGTATCTTCGAAGATGCCAACCACCGACGCGGCGAGAAACGCGGTGGCAAGATTGATCTGCAGCCAGGGCAGGCGCTTGCGGACGGCGAAACCGGCCTTTGAGAGGGCGCGTTCCTCCTTGCTGACGCCGACCATGGTTTGAATGTCGGCGCTCATCTCCTCCTGGGCGGCGGCAACGAGGGCATCGTGGCGAATCACCCCGAGCAGACGCTGTTCCAGATCGACGACCGCCAGGCTCGGCAGCCGCCGTTGATTGAGTAATTCTACAACCTCTTCGCGGGTTGACAGCGCGTGCACGCTTGGCGGCACGCCGCCGGACAATTCTTTTAAGCGACGGTTGGGCCTGGCGAGAACGATCATCTGCAGCGGCACGCTGCCGGTGAGCAAGCCGTTCTCGTCTATCAAGAAGATGTCGTAAATCGGCCTTCCACGTAGCCCCCGAATGCGCGCGCGGGCTTGTTTTACCGTGGCCTCATGATGAAAAGTCGTCACCCGCGGGTCCATCAGAGCGCCGGCGCTTTCGGCTGGGTAGGAAACCAAGAGCCTTAGCTCTTTAGCGATGCCGGCCTCCAGACCATTCAACAAGCGATCACGGGACTGCTCATCGATGCGCGCCAGCAGTGCCGCCGCCCTGGAGGGCTCCAGCGCCGAGATGATCTGACCAGCGAGCTTATCGTCGATCAGCACCAGAGTTTGCGCCGCGAGGTCTGGGGTTATGCGCTGAAAAACCGCACTGGCCGACGCCGGCGGCATCGACTGGAACAGCCTGATAACTTCTCGCTGCGGCAGGTTGTCGATTGCCCTAGCCGCTTCGGCCGGATAGCGTTCGAGAAATCCTTGAGTCAGTGCCGCTGCCGCTCGCTCGGTTGCGTTAGCCATGGGTCGGTTCCTCTCGTTTGCTCGTTCGCCTGGTGACCGAGCCGACCGAGGTCGTCAAGTCAGTTAAGACGCCGGCCAAGCCAACCCAGCATAGTTCCCCGAAAGTCAGAACCGCATCCAGCGCACCCGCGGCCGGCAGCGGCGACTTGGTTTCGCCTTCAATTCGCCTTAGCGTCTCGTATCGCAATACGCCGAGAAACACCTCATGATCGTCCACCACCGGCAACGCATGGACGTCGCGCCAACCGGGATGATTGATGATGGCAGTTCGGTCGGATAACGCCGTAAGGCTCATGACTTCCCGCCGCATCGTGGCCGCCAACGAATCTCTCGGCGCCGCCAGCATCAGCTCCCGCAAATTCACCACACCGACCAGTTTCTGTTGCCGATCCGTCACATAAAGATAATAAAGCGCGTGCCGCGGCGTGCGCCGCACCCTTGCCAACGCTTCGCTAACCGTAATGTCCTCCGGCAGCGCCAAGACCCGAGGATCCATCAGCGCCCCGGCGCAATTTTCCGGATAACGAAGCAAGCGGGCCAGCAGGGGAGCGATGCTGGCGGGCGCTTGCTGCAAAAGATCTTCTCGCCTATCAGCGGCAAGCCGGCGTAACAGCGCCGCAGCGACGTCGAGCGGCAAGATTGAAACAATCTGGCCGAAGCGTTGCGGAGAAAGGCGAGCCACGCACTCCGCCCCAGTCGAAGTCGCCATCTTTTGCACTACAGCCGCAGCCAATCGCGGCGGCAACTGCTCGATATAGGCAGCCGCTTCGTCGTCGGATAGACGTTCGAGGATCAGCGCGGCGTCCGCCGGGTGCTCCTCGGTAAAACTTTGCGCTAACAGCTTTTCGGTTTCCACGTTAGGACTCGCCGCGCGGCCGCACGGAAATTTTTTCGCTAAATTCCTTAGCCGGCACGACCAACCGGTCGCTTGAATTTTCGATGATCACGAACGTGTTGGTGATCTCGGAGATTTTTCCCTGGGCTTCGCCGATTTTGACGTTCTGACCGACTCGATAAATCTGCCGCAGGTAGTGAGACGCAATGATATTGCTCACCGCCGTGCGCGCGCCGAGACCGAATGCGAGAGCGGCGGCGCCGACTATGGATGCCATGACGATGGTGATGGTCGCGGTCAAGAAGCGGCTTTCGATGCCGATCTGGTCGATGCCCGTGATGATCGCGATCAACAAGATTGAAACGAAAACGATCTTTCCAAGCAGGGCGCCGTAGGCTATCCCGGCGGCCGTGGCGGCAGTCGCAAGAGCGTCACGGGCGATGCTTCCGGCCAACAGGCCGGCGAGCAAAATCAACCCGGCCACGAGCACCCGCGGTAGGTAAGTCGAAACGCCGCCCAGCCATGTGGCCACAACTGGAAGACCGAGGGTTTCCGTCGCCGCGGCAAAAAACACGAGAAAAACTAGCCAGTAAACGATACCGCCGATGAGATCGGAAGCGGGGCGCTCCAACCCGACGCGGATAAGCAGCCGTTCCATGCCGTGGCGCCTGAGCAGGCTATCCAGGCCACTGATCAAACGGCCGCAGGCAAAGCGCGAAACTCGCGCCAGGAGCCAGCCGACGATCAGCAGAGCAAGTGCGCCGAGAATATTGGGCAGAAATACGGTGAGTTTTTGCACCAGCAATCCCATCGACTCATTGAGCGCTTCTACCGAGCGTTCGTATTCCATAGGACCTCCGGGCTCCTTTTTTGAGGTCGTAACAAATCTCGCTTGCGGGCGCCAGACGCTCAGCAGGGAAACGCTGCCTCGATCCACGTCGTTGGGGTTGAAGTCTCAGCCATGTCCGTTGCCGCTTCGGCGCGCATTCACCGCTCTTGAGATCGATCAGCCCATCGGGCGCGCCGCCGAGTTTGACACAATGCCCTCTCAACGCAGCTTGCGTCGTCAAGCGCATTCGGATAACCATCGCTTCCCGCAGCGGTCTGAGGGTCATGAGGGCAGTCTGAGGGTCAGACATAAAGGGGATTGTTATGTCTGACCCTAAATATGACCCCTTCGTTTGACGTAGTCACCCACGCGGACAGGCATACGAGTATCTTATCGACCGTGATATGAACCAGCTGATTTGTTAGCGACGACTGCTTTCATATTTTTTTGTATTCATCTAGTTTTATGATGCACTCGCAGGAAGGTCATCCGCATCCCACTCTGAAGGCAAAATGCCGGATTTGTCTATTAGGATATAATTGGTTGCTGTCGGACTGCGGCTAACCCTTGCCCAAATCTCGGCTTTGCTACCGGGCGGATCATAGTGAATTAACGCTTCCACGTGCCGTAAATCGACACCTTGCAAAGCAAACAAAGTACTGATTAAGACCCCCCAGTATTTTTAAAGCCGTCCAACGTTTTGTTGAACTCTTCAAGCGTGCTTTCACCAGTCAGTAGCCAGGTCTTCTTCCCACGTTCCACAACAACCGTATGCAGGTAATTTGCCGTGGCCCTGGATGAACAAAGGACAGCGATGTGACCTAAGGTGGAGACCACATTCTGCTGCAAGCGCTCAAGCAAGCGTTCGAGTGCCTCACGTTTCTTATCTGTTTCGATAACTGCTAGCTGCTCAATTATACCTTGGAGTATTGCCAATGCCGTTGTCTTTTTCTGCCATGGGGTACCTGTAAGAGTACCGGAGAGAGCCATGTCTGCGTCTGTGTCCAAGGCCTCGTTACCTTGTTCGATCTGTCGTTCGACGCCTCGAGTGAGAAGGATCTCGGAGGCACTGTGCACCAGTGTATTGCGCAAATGCCTAACTGTTCGCTCGAGTGCCAACGGACTTGAAGCAGCCTGTCTGAGCAATGTTTTCTCAAGCAGCTGGCCTACTGAATTTCGTGGAAGCTCCCTTCTAAGCGACAAAACTTTTTTCAAGAGACCGACCTCATCATCTCCACGCCGATATTCCACCTTAATGAATTTAGGGGGCAGCAATCTGTGAAGGGCGATGGGGTCAAATCTTTTGTTGGCAAGTTCGTCGGATTTCACCGACGCGACCGCGAAACTTTGCGTCGGACTTCATCCTGGAAGCAATTCCGTGACATGCCCAACCCACCGTTCCGTAGCTCGCGGTCCCAAACCATTCGGCTATCTCCCGTAGCTTTAGATCACAAATCTCTTTTACCAAATACATACCAACTTTCCTGGCTTCATTATCCTTCCCACGTTTACCCCTCATTAGATCTTCCACCTTCACACCGTACGTCCTCGCCAAAGCTTTTAGCACCTTCTCCACAGAAGGCCGTACCGCAGACCGCTCATGACGGGGGTGTTCCCTATCCACATGTATTGCTTTGTCAATCAAACGCTCCCGAAATGTCTCATCCCCAAGTACCGGACTCTGCCGGCTCTTATTGTAGAACTCTTCCAATGCGCGGGAATTTCCCTCCAGCACAAACTCGTGAAATCCGCGGATACTGCTGAACTCACCCATCACCTCGTCAAGTCGAAGCCACTTTGGAGCTTGCTTGGGTCGCAAATAAAGTTGATGACTGCTCCACACGTAAGCTTCTGGCTCGTGAACCTGCCCCACACCTAAAGGATTGAGGTGAATGTAGCGCACCACTTGCACTAAATAGTTATCCTTATCCACAACTATTGCCTTGTAGCGCCCCCGGAAAAGAGCACCATCGCGGTTATGGCGTCGGTTGAATTGTTGCGTGTACAAACCGTCCAAATGCCGCATCACGCGAGACAGATTCCCCTCGGGCGTACGCAAACAGATGTGATAGTGGTTGCCCATGAGACAATATGCAAAGACTTCAATTCCCCAACGATCGTGGATCTCCCCGATCGTCTTCAGAAAGGCCTCGTAGTCCTGTTTTTCGAGAAAGACTTTCTGTCCAGAGCCTCCGCGGTTCATCACGTGGTAAACGGCTCCGGGATACTGGATACGAAGCGGCCGTGCCATGACAACGGGCTAATACTACAGCAGCTCGTTAACTGTCAACAAAAGATTTGACCCCTCCCTACTTTTTCTAAACGGTGCGGTCTCGCCGCACGCTAAAATTATGAAGTGCTAGGCAATGGAGGTAAAGGAAAATTACGAAGAGCGGAATCGACGCATAACGCGCTTTTGGTAATGCATCATTGCAAGACCTCACCCTCAGTCCCCTGTGAACTCCGAT
>DASQUN010000281.1:0-3607 GCA_035641275.1 Candidatus Udaeobacter sp.
GTTGGCGAGAACGGCGCGGGTAAAACCACGATAGCCAAGCTTTTGTGCCGGCTTTATGACCCGACGAGGGGAGCTATCACTTTGAACGGTATTGATTTGCGCCAATATGCGACCGGGGATCGGCGACGCGCTATTAGTGTCGTCTTTCAAGATTACGGGCGTTACCAACTCACGGCTCGGGAAAATATTTGGCTTGGAAATATCGACTTGCCGCTAGACGGGCCACATCTTGAGCCGGCTGTCACCAAGGCCGGCGTTGATCCTGTCATTTCGAAGCTGGCCAACGGTTACGATACCGTTCTGGGAAAACGGTTCGAGGGTGGCCAGGAATTAAGTGCAGGCGAGTGGCAGAAAATTGCCATTGCGCGGGCTTTCTTGCACGACGGAGAAGTCGTCGTATTAGACGAGCCGAGCAGCGCTCTTGATGCGAAGGCGGAATATGAAATTTTTGAACGATTTCACCAATTGATGAAGGACAAAACCGCCATTCTCATAAGTCATCGGCTATCTATGGTCAAGATGGTCGATCGTGTCTACGTGCTAAAGCATGGCCGGATAGTTGAATCCGGTACCCACGAGGACCTGATCAAAGAAAGTGGAACTTATGCATGGATGTTTGAGACCCAAGCGCGGAGATATGGCTGGGGTAGCGCTGCTCCGCTGCCTCGGACGACGAACATTCAAATAAAACCGCTGCAAAAAGGCCGCTAAGGGCGATATGCGACCGCGAATTAAACCAACTAATATGCTTCATCCATCATCGGGCGAACCGCTGGTTGCCACGTTTGAAGTAGAGGCGCCCAGGTCCAGCTTACAGATCGCGTCGAACGGCAATGGCGTGTCAGAGAGCAGCAGGAACTTCGACGCCGGAGGGGCGAAGAAAACCAGTGCCTACGAGCAGTCGAACCTGACACGCGGTCAACTGCAGATCTGGATGGGACAAAATCTGCTTCCGGAGGTACCAATCTATAATCTGGCGGTTGGTTTAAACATCCGCGGCGTCATAGACCCGGTTCACTTCGGCAAAGCCTTCCAGACGCTTGTCAACTCCAGTGAAGCGCTTCGGACCATCCTGGAGGAAGTTGATGGCATTCCGATGCAAAGAGTCGTGCCGAATTTGCCATGCGAGCTAACCGTCATTGATTTTTCGTCGCTGGCAGATCCTCAAGAGACGGCAAAAAGCTGGATGCAGACACGCTGTCAAATTTCACTTCAATGGCAGAAATGTCTGTTCGACTCCGCTCTGATCAAGCTGACCGGAAGTGAATTTATCTGGTATCTGAATGTCCACCATTTGATTTGCGACGGCTGGTCTTTCGAGTTGATTTACCGGCTAATGGCCGAATTCTATCAACGCTCTCTTCAGGGGCAGCTGCCGCGGTATGTCAATCTATTCCCGTACGCGGACTATATCGCCCACGAGCGGACTCATCGCGAATCCACGCGTCATCGGCGATCGGAGGCGTACTGGGAACAAGTCCTGTCGGAAAGCGGAGAACAGATTGATTTTTACGGCAAGACCTCTGCCAAGACAACTACCCGACTTCAGCGCGTATCCTGGGACCTAGGCGTTGAGCGCACACGCAAGTTGAGATCGATGGCCGCCGGGGCGAAGCCTGAAACCGAAGAAGCTTCCCTACTGGAGTCCTTCGCGGCAGTTCTCGTGGCGTATCTTTACTGTCTCAATAGAAAGGCAAAATATACCATTGGCATTCCTTTTCATAATCGCCGATCGAAAAACTTCAAGGAGACAATCGGGTTTTTTTCTGAAGTCCTACCGGTGCGATTGGAGGTGTCCGAGGAAGACACGTTTACTTCGTTCATCAGCAAGGTGAAAAGGGAGGTATTCAGGGCAGCCCGCCACGGCCAGTGTTCGATCGCCAACCCGTATTTCAGAAGGGCATATGACGTCGTCTTGAATTATCATACCCGATCGTTCTCGGATTTTGCAGGAATGCCGGCTTTGCCACAGTGGGTGCCCAACGGACATGGAGACGACTCTTTGGCGATTCAGATCAGTGATTTCGCTTCGTCGAGCAGCCTTTCGGTCGATTTCGATTTACATCAGGAGGTGTTCGGCGAACTGGATTGCGAGCGAGTGGTTTCCCATTTTTTGCGCGTGCTGGACACGTTTCTGGCCGATCCGGAGCGTCCGCTGCGCCTTTTAAGTCTGACCTCGCCCGATGAAATCAAGCAGTTGCTAGAGTGGAATCGCCCAACTAACGAACTCCTCGACGAGCGCTGTATTCATCATTTGATTGAGGAACAAGCCGAGGTGAGGCCGGATGCTCCGGCTGTCGTTTTCGAAAACAAACAACTCTCTTACCAGGAGCTGAATCGTCGCGCCAATCAAGTGGCGCACTACTTACGTAATCGAGGTGTCGGATCGGAGACACTCGTTGGTCTCTATGTCGAGCGGTCGTTAGAGATGATTGTCGGACTCTTGGGTATCCTCAAAGCGGGGGCGGCTTATGTCCCGATCCATGCCCAATATTCGGCGGAATGGGTGAAGTGCGTTTTGACAGATACAGGAACTCCGATCGTCCTCACGCAAGATCACATGCTCGGCCGCCTGCCGTCAGACGGGCCAGAGGCTATGACCCTGGACTCCTCGGCGCAGGCGTTAAGTCGCGAGAGCACTGAGAACCCCGACTCAGGGGTCACAGGCGGTCACCTGGCATATGTCATCTACACATCCGGCTCGACTGGACGCCCCAAAGGCGTGGAGATTACCCACAGGAATTTGATGAACTTTGCTGCTCGGACCGCAGATTTCTGTAGACTTGGCCCGAGCGATCGGGTTTTGCAGTTTGCTTCCATCGCGTTCGATACTTCCGTGGAAGAGATTTTTCCTTGCCTGATGCGCGGTGCAACGCTTGTGCTGCGCACGGATGGTATGCTGGAATCGGCGAAGGCCTTCATTGACGGCTGCGTAGATTGTGGCATCACGGTGCTTGATCTGCCGACCGCCTATTGGCACGATCTCGCAGCAAGCTTGTTTACCGATCACTTGGTTCTGCCCCGTTCGGTTCGTTTGGTCATTATAGGTGGAGAAGAAGCCATCCCGGAACGGCTTGCACAATGGCAGGCGCGCGTCAGTCGCACAGTGAAATTAATCAACACTTACGGACCAACCGAGACCACAGTTACCGCGACTGTCTATGACTTGACGGATTATTCCGGAAAGAACGGTTCTTCAGAAGAGATTCCAATTGGCGCTCCCATCCCTAATGTTCAAACTTATGTGTTGGATCAAAATTTGACGCCGGTTCCGATCGGAGTACCCGGAGAACTGCACGTAGGAGGCGTAGGCGTCGCGCGTGGTTATCTGAACCAACCTGCATTAACCGCTAAAAAATTTATTCGAAACCCATTCAGCAACGATTCCGAGTCTCTCCTTTACAAGACCGGCGACCTTGTGCGCTGGCGAGCCGACGGCAACCTGGAATACCTAGGCAGACTCGATCGCCAAGTAAAGATACGCGGCTTTCGTGTAGAACTCGACGGAATCGAAACAATTCTAAAAACGCATCCGTTGGTTAAAGACGCAGCTGTGACGCAGGACTGTAGTTCGATCCAAAAACGACTGGTTGCGTATTTAACGCCA
>DASQUN010000282.1:0-4836 GCA_035641275.1 Candidatus Udaeobacter sp.
ATGATCATCGATACTCATTTTCATGCCTTTCCGGGAAAATTTCTCGACCTTATGCCTGAAGCTCAACAAGATGTCCGGGGAGTGGGCTTCCACCCTTTTGATCATCGAGAATACCTCGACGTAATGGATAGGCACGGCATCGATGTTGGCGTCCTTTCCAACACCGGCGGTAGGATCGAGAAACAAGGCAACCGTTCCAAGGCTCTCGACCTGTGCAGGATCCTCAACGATTCCTTTGCCGAAGCTCACGCGAAGCATCCTAGCCGGTTCAAAGCGTTCGCCCGACTGCCTATGATCGACCTCGGTGACTGTGTCCAGGAGCTGAACCGATGCTACAACGATCTGGGCATGCACGGCGTGATGCTGCCGACCAATCTTGCGGGAAAGTATCTCGACGAGCCCGAGTTCAAACCTTTTTGGGACGCCATCGCGGACGGCGGCAAGCCGCTTTTTCTTCATCCCGCCAACGCGCCGTGCCAATCGAATTGGAACAAGTACTCCCTGCACCAAAAAATACTATGGCCCACGGATAGCACGCTGGCCATTTCCCGGATCGTTTACAGCGGAATCTTCGACCGGTATCCAAAGCTCAAACTCATCGCCTCTCACCTCGGTGGAATGATTCTGCTCTACCTGGACCGACTCAACTGGCGAGAGGGAAATCCGGAGTGCCAAAGGGAACCGGAAGCGTACTTTAAGAAAATCTACTACGATACTGCCGGTCCCATC
Organism: Candidatus Udaeobacter sp.; assembly: GCA_035641275.1. Taxonomy (GTDB): domain Bacteria; phylum Desulfobacterota; class Binatia; order UBA9968; family UBA9968; genus DASQUN01. The sequence goes on from DASQUN010000282.1 coordinate 730, forward strand.
CGCGCAGCCTTCATCAAGCTTGTCTATGATACCGTCGGCCCGGACCAGATCCTTTTCGGCGCCGACTATCCTCATGGCCGAGGCGGAAGAGACGATCAGTTCTATCCTATGACATTACAAGCAATGACAGAACTGGACATCCCTCAAGAGGATAAGGAAAAGATTTACCATAAGAATGCACAGACGCTGGGGTTCTAACGAGGAGTTAGCGCGAGTTGGCTCGCTAGCGGTAATCTCAGTTGGAAAGTTGTTCCTTGATTGAGCTCACTCGTATAGGTGATCGTCCCGCCGTGGGCTGAAACGATATCTCTTACGATGGCCAATCCAAGACCGCTTCCTATTGGCTTACTCGTCGCAAACAACTCGAATACGTTGATCCCATCGGGGATCCCCACCCCCGTGTCCGTTACTTCCAAGACCACTTCCGTTTCGTCGACGTATGCGCGTAGGCCCAAGGTTCCACCTTGGGGCATGGCCTCGGCAGCATTTTTGAACAGGTTCAAAAGGACCTGTCTGAGTTTGATAGGATCACCTGCAATGAATGGTAACTCTGCGGGAAAGTTCTCCTCAATCCGAATTCCCCGCGTAGCGTACTGGGGCGCCTCCAACACCAACAGTTCACTCAGTAAAGATATCGGATCAACCGGCCGGAGGTGAAGCTCTTTGGGACGAGCAATATCCTTAAATTCGTCAAGCAGGTTTATAAGTAACCTTATCTCCGCCTTGAGCGCCCGAACCGTGGATTCAAGCATCTCACGCGAGGTGCCTACGTTTCCCGTCAGACAGCACTCGAGCAGTTCGACAGCGGCAATCATGGTCTGAACGGGATTTGCGATCTCATGGACGAGCTTGGCGGTTGTCACCCCTATGGTCGCCATGCGCTCGCTCTTAAGTAAATTTTCCTCGGCTTGTCTCCGGTTGACGATTTCCTGTCGGAGTTGCTCGTTCGCAACCGCCAGCTTGGCTGTCCGGTCGACAACCCGGGCTTCTAGCTCCTGGTTCATCTTCTGGATGATTTCCTGATCTCTCTTCCGCTCCGTAATGTCGGTTGAAATCGAGCAGACGGCATAAAGAACTCCGCCTTCATTATAGAGAGGAACCTTAAGCGAGATGTAAGTATGTAAGCCGTCGGTTTGAGGAATGACTTCCTCGAATTCCATGGTCGTCTGGGCCTTGACCACTCGGCCATTGTTCTCGATCATTATATCGGCCGTCTTCTTATCAAAAACAGCATCGAGAGGGGTCCCAACGATTGCCGGTGCATTTAACCGAAACAGATCGGCAAATCGCTTGTTAATGAGGATAAACTTGCCATCAGAACTGGCCACATAAATAAGCATGGTGGTGTTGTCGAGGACAGCCTGAAGGCGTTGCCGGATCTTTAGAAGGAGCGTGCTTTGTTCCTGAAGCGCCGCTTCCGCTCGCTTTCTCGCTGCAATGTCGCGAATTACAATAACGTAAAACGCGGTGCCCTCCGAACCTTCGATCATCGTGGCTACCACATCGGCAGGAAAGTGGGATCCGTCGCGCCGCCGGTACTCCCATTCCGTTTGCCACGCGCCTTTCTCGCGTATGATCGGCGTGGCGAGGTCGGAAATTCTTTCGAACGAATGCTGATCCGGGTAGATGATCTCGGTTGTTTTACCGAGAACTTCGTGAGCCGCATACCCAAACATCGCTTCGGCTCCTTTATTCCAGTGCACGATCCTGCGTGTGCCGAATTGGACCGCGAGGATGGCCTCTGTCAGACCATTATAGAGAGCATTGACAAAGGCGGCGTCTAAAGGAAGTTTGGTTGTTGAGACTCGCTCGCGGGCAGTTCGGCGTTTTTGGGTGGCGAAGACGTCTGTTAACGTATCGCCGATCGTGTTTGAAGAACCGAAGACTTGTCCAGACTTGAAATCGCACTCCATAAGCCCTCCTTTGGCTGTACCTTCGGGGGCTAGCTTGATGCAGGGTACGCATCGTAATCGGACTCTGATCTAAAAAGCAAGCAGAATCGAACGATTCGCATAGCGTTAGCGGCTGCGAAACTAGATGGTAGGGGAGATTTCGGTTGACGATCGGCAAGGACTGGTATTAGGAATTGAATATGTAGATTGGATAGAGTTCCTCAAAGCGAAGGAGGCATCCGGATGGAGATCAAGTCATTGGTTGATCCAGAAGGTGGTCTCATAAACCGACGCATCTTTGCTGACCGCGACATTTACGAGTTGGAGCGCGAGCGTCTCTTCGCTCGCTGTTGGCTTTACCTCGGTCATGAAAGCGAGGTCGCCCACCCGGGTGATTTTGTCACCACTTACATGGGAGAAGAGCCGATCATCCTGTGGCGCGACCTAAACGGGCGCCTGGGGGCTTTTTTGAACCTTTGCCGGCACCGCGGGAACCGGGTGTGCCGCGCCGATCGAGGCAACGCCAAGCTCTTCACCTGCTCTTACCATGGCTGGACCTATAACAGTGAAGGGAAGCTTGCGGTGGTCCCGATGGCCGAGGCGTTCCGCACCCTGGACCGCGAGCAGTGGGGATTGATACCCGTCGCTCAAATTGACAGTTACCAGGGGCTGATCTTTGCTACTTTCGATGCTGAGGCTCCGACGTTGCCGGAATATTTAGGCGACATGGCTTGGTATCTCGATATTCTCCTGGACCGCAGGGAAGGGGGCACCGAGGTGAGCGGGCCGCACCGGTGGATGGTTGACGCCAACTGGAAAACGGCCGCGGAAAATTTTGGCGGTGATGGATACCACATCGGCAGCACTCACCGATCTGCGCGAGAACTGGGTGTGGATACGACGACGAGCCAGACAAGAAGTTGGGGCAAGGGGCGTCAGATCTCGTGTGGCAACGGCCATGTTCTCGTGGCCTGGCTCACGCCGCCGGACGATGCCGGTCCCTGGTTTGCGCAGCCTGTCGTCGAGCTTGTCGATTACATGAGAGAACACGCCGCGGAGATAGAGAGCCGTCTCGGCGCCGCCCGCGCGCGGAAAGTCGTGCCTTCGGCCGGAACGGTTTTTCCCAATCTTTCTCTTCACTGGCTCACGCGTACGCTTCGCGTTTGGCATCCGCGAGGGCCGGACAAAATGGAAATCTGGAGCTGGGCGATCGTCGACAAAGCGGCGCCGCCGAAAATCAAGGACCTCATGCGTTTCGTCTCGCAGTATCGTTTCAGTCCCACCGGCGTCTTCGAAGCGGACGATATGGACAATTGGATCCAGGTCACGGGCGCCGCCCGAAGCCTGATCGGCAGCCGCTTTCCAGCCAACTACCAGATGAGCTTGACCGAAGAAACGACGGACTCGGATCTCCGCGGGCGGTTGGCAAGCAGATGGAGCGACTCCAACCAGTTGAGCCTCTACATGCATTGGGCAAAAATCCTCGAAGCGAAGAACTGGCATGAGATTTTCAGCGCCAAGCATGGATAGTGACCTGCGTCAGAAAATTGAAGAGTTTTTGTACCTCGAAGCCGAACTCTTAGACGAGCGGCGGCTGCGCGAATGGCTGGAGCTCTTCACCGAAGATTTGCATTACTGGATGCCCATCCGTCACAACCCGACGAGCAGACCCGAAGATTTGAGTGAAGAGTTATCCGGGCCAGGAGAGAGTTATTATTTCAATGATAACAAGGAAACTTTGCGCTTAAGAATCGACCGGCTTTACTCGAACACGGCATGGGCGGAAATGCCTCCCTCGCGAACGCGTCATTTGATTTCCAATATTCGGGTGAAGCGGGATGACGGCAATGAAATCGAAGTGGATTCGAATTTTATCGTTTATCGCACGCGGCTGGAGAAGGACGAAGATTTTTTTGTCGGGACGAGAAAAGATATCCTCCGGCGAGCGCGCGGTGAATTAAAAATCGCCCGACGGACGATTATTTTAGATCAAGCGGTTTTGCGAGCGAAAAACATAAGCGTCTTCCTGTGAAGCAAAACCGGCGATTATGAAGAGCGAAAAAGTAACGAACGGAAATCGCGAAAAGGTCGCAAGATTTACAGCGTAAAAAAAGCGCGGGCTCTCCCCCCGGGAGGGGAGCCCGCCTTGGCGCTTTTCGCGCCCTCAACCTATTTGGAAATTCTTTCGGCTTGCCCACTTATCGCTGGGGCTGCA
>DASQUN010000283.1:0-3683 GCA_035641275.1 Candidatus Udaeobacter sp.
GCCTACCTTTCTGACCAGATCGTCCTTCTATCGCCGCGTCCGGGGACGGTGTCGAAACTCATTCACCCGAAGATCGAGCGAGGCGAACGAAACCCGGACGAGATCCGCCGCGATAAAAACTACCTCGACGCCGTGGACGAGATATGGCAGATTCTGAAACAATACGTTTAAACAATTGGAGCACTGGAGTGACGGAGCGCTGGGATCGTGGATGCCGAGATTCTCGATGCCCACGCCAGTTCTCTCGTTCCTCCAATTTCGGCAGCGGATTCGGTTTGTGGCTCTTTTTCATCGCTCAATGAACAGCCCAATTAACCTTTCATGACGTTCTTCGGCAAAAAAGTCCCGCTCCTGTTCTCATTGCTGATCTGGTTCATTGCCTGGGAACTGATCGGGCAAGCAAAGCTCTCGACGATTGTTCCTCCCTTCTCCGATGTGATCGCCGCCGGAATCACCATCCTCCCTACCGAAAAGTTCAGCACGGCCGTGTCGATCTCCTTGCGCTCCTATGCGATCGGCATGGGGCTCGCGATTCTGGTCGGAATTCCTCTCGGCGTGGTCATGGCGCGAGTGGAAAGCCTCGGCAAAATCCTCGGCATGTGGGTCAACATCTTTGTCAGCGCTCCGATCTCCGCGCTGGTACCGATCCTGATGGCGGTCATCGGCATCGGGGAAACGACCGTGGTGATCACGGTTTTTCTGTTCGCCGTCTTCGTGATTATCCTGGATACACGGGTGGGCATAAAGCAGGCGGACAAATCGCTGGTCGAAATGGCGCGCTGCTTTGGCGCATGGAGATATCAAATCTACACCAAGATACTCTTTCTCTGTGCCCTGCCGGAGATTCTGGCCGGCCTGCGCCTCGGGGCGATTCGCGGCGTGAAAGGCGTGGTAATCGGTCAGCTTCTAATTGCGATTCTCGGGGTGGGAGAGCTGTTCGAGCTGTATTCGCAACACTTTCTCATGGAGGAGTTCTGGGCGCTCGTGATCATCGTCTTTATGTTTGCTTTCGCGGTCTCGGAGGCGATTGCCTTACTTGAGCGGCGAGTCGAATATTACGCTAGCTCCCGCTAAGGCAGGCTATCTCCCGGTGCAACGCGACGGTCGGCACCTCGGGGTGGCTCGGCTGGAGTGAAATTACCGTCAACGCTACCGTCTTGCCTCATAGGAATGTTCATTATCATTTGCGCTCACACTTGATGATGAAAGCTGGACCGAAGGGCGAGGCTGGAGGCCGCAAGCGTAGAACCGTAGATGGATTGCCAGGCCCGGACCCTTGGACTAAGTAGCGAATGGGGTTGGCGAGGCTGGCCATTGAGGCAGAGACCCATCGATTGCGGCCGGAAGCTTTGCCCTAAGGTCACTTTCGGGGGAAATCCCGCCCCGCCGGCTCGTCATAACCTCGAATCCGGCGGCGTTAAGTTCCGGACTAGCAAAGGCGATTTTACGATGCCACACGAGAGCGATGGACACGGCGGATCGTGTGGATTAGTAGGAACTAGACTTGATGAGGAGGCGCGATGATTTACACGCCTATTTGTGATTTGCTTGGGATCGTTCATCCCATTGTGTTAGGAGGCATGGGCACGGCGACTTCCGCGCCGCTGGTCGCCGCCGTATCCAACGCCGGCGGCTTCGGGACGCTCGGCACGTCGGCGTTCAACGCCGCGCAGCTGGAGAACGAAATCGCATCGATCAACGAGCGAACCGAAAAGCCTTTCGGCATCAATCATCTGCTCTTTCAAATCCAGGAGGAGATGTTTGCGGTCACGCTCCGCGCTCACCCTAGGGTCGCCGCCTTTGCATGGGCACGCAAGGACCAGGATCTGCGGGAATACTTTCAGCGCGCTCACGATGCCGGGTCCAAAGTCATGTACATGGCCGGGGAAGTTCCCGAAGCCCTCCGGGCCGCGGAAGCTGGGGCTGATGTCATCGTGGCGCAGGGCACGGAAGCCGGAGGCCATGTGGTTTGGATCGCGTCGTTGCCGCTCGTGCCGATGATGGTCAAAGCCGTAGCCCCTTTACCGGTTCTTTCCGCCGGCGGCATCGCCGATGGCCGCGGCCTTGCGGCGGCGCTGGCTCTGGGAGCCGAAGGCGTGCTGCTCGGCACGCGCTTTATGGCCACGCCGGAAGCGCCGATCCATCCGAACTTCAAGCAAGCGATCGTTAAAAGCGACGGCCACGATACCGTGCTGACGGAGATCCCCGATCTGGCCAGCCAACGCGTCTGGCCGGGCGCGATGTCGCGGGCGCAGCGCAATCCATTCATCGAGCGCTGGGCGGGACGCGAATGGGCCCTTCGCCAAAACGCGCGCGAGGTCGGCAAGCAGGTCGCAGCCGCGCGCGCCGCCGGCGATGTCGACAATGCCTCGCTTTCGTTCGGTCAAGACGCCGGCCTGATCGATTGCGTCAAGAGCGTCAGGGAAGTGGTCCAAGACCTAGTTGCCGAGGCGGAGGAAATCATCCAAGGCCGTCTTCAAAGGCTGATCAAATAAAAATCAATAATCGATTTGCGAGACGGCCAAAAGTTTGTTTAGTTCTCCGTTCGCACCTGCGGTCCAAGGCTCGCGCAGTCCGCATCGGTCTTAAGGCCCGCTGCGCGGATGCCGTGAGCGGCAAGCTCCTCATCGCGCTCCTGTGTATCTCCGGTCACACCGACAGCGCCAATCACCTCGCCATCGTTGTCGCGGATCAACATGCCGCCGCCTTCGGGGAAGATCTGATCGCCTGAGGCACGGATCAAGTACTGCATGAACAGCGGCCGTTCTTCGGTTCGCATGCGGACGAGAGACGAAGACCGGCCCAAAGCCAGCGCGGCATACGCTTTGCCGTACGCCATTTCGAAGCGCATCATCGCCGATCCGTCTTCCTTTTGAAACGCTTTAACCTTGGCGCCGGCCTCGAGAATCACCACGCTGAGAGGACGACAGCCAAGCTCGCGCCCACGAGAAAAAATGGCCTCGATAATACGATTCGACTGTTCTAGCTTGACCATCGTATAGCTCCTCCGTCCGTGGCGTCGTCTTCTTTAGCTTTTCTTCCCTTGCTCGCGCCTGATAATCTTTGCCTGGGAATCAGGATCCGTCGCCAAACTGCGCATTATCGATCAAAGCTCGTCGGTGAGTGCCCTCGCCGATCCTGACCCCTTGATCGTTCACGGCCGATACAGTGAAGCGCAGCTTCTTCTCCTTCAACTCGACAAGCTCCACTGTCACCGTCACGCTCTGACCGATCCTGGTCGGCGCCATATGCCTCACGTCCACGTGAATGCCGACGGTCTGTTCGTTGTCATCCAGGTACGGCGCCACCAATCGCACGCAGGTTCCTTCCATGAGACCAATCATTGCCGGCGTTGAGAAGATATCGGCGCTGAGTTGTTTCGCTCGCATGTCGAGCGTCGTCACATAGGTGTGGGCGTGAGTTATACCGGGAGCCAATCCGTCTTTCATGGTCGTTACAGGGAATAGAATTGGCGCGGATTGTCACACAAGATTTTCTCAACCAGATGGCTGGAGACGTCTTCCCGCGCTCGCATTGTGGCCACGAGCTGGGGCTCTTTAGACGGATCATTGTGTCCGTAGTCCGAGCCAATGAGGATATGATCCTCGCCCGCATACTTCGCGATGTACGGGATATCCTCATCCGCTTCGCAGGCAACATAAAGGCGGTACTCCCGAAACAGT
>DASQUN010000284.1:0-7319 GCA_035641275.1 Candidatus Udaeobacter sp.
CAATCGCCGATTGAACTTACCGCTGATTTTGCCTACGTGCGACTCCACGGCCCGTTGGGTCCCTATCAAGGGCGATACGGGAAGAAGTCGCTGGCAGCTTGGGCCGATCGCATAGGAGACTGGCGACGGAGTTGCAGGCGAATACACGTCTACTTCGACAATGATCAAGCCGGCTATGCCGCTCTGAACGCACTCGAGTTAAAGAAGCTACTGGAACAGTAGTCCTGGTTCCGTGGTTGAAACGGGGGTTCCGAAGTGTGCACGCTACGTCAAAGATGGGTTCTCAGAATGAGCCGCTAACTCAGAAAGCTAGCCGATTCATCAGTGACTCATGGCATGCCACTTGCCTACGAATGCTTATAGGAGAAGAAACACTTATAGGAGAAGAAACATATGTATATATCCCGTCTTAATTTTTATAGCGTGCCGGGCAAGACCCGCGAATTAGAGGAGCGGCTTGGGAGACTACTGGAGCTGGTTGCAAAGTTCGGTGGCGAGAGACCGCGTATCCTGCGCACTCATCTCGCTTCGCTAGGCGCGCCCGATCTGATTTTCGAACAAGAAGTGACGGATCTAAACGCTTTAGAGGACCAAATCCAGAAGGTGACGGGCAGCCAAGAGTTCCAGCAGTGGACTCAAGAGATTTCAGAACTTCTTGCTCAATCATCGAAGAGAGAGATCTTCGAAGTCTCAAAGTCTTAACAGCGGTCGGCGAATTTTTTTTACGAGCGAGAGTTGAGAGGTTGTCAAGAGCGAGCTGCTGCGGAAAGAACTGTCCTGGAATGTGAGAAGAAGTCTTACAGACGATTGGTGAAATCGTACAAACACCACCTTAAGAGGGCCAGCCCATCTCTGAAGTTTTATTGAAATACAAGCAATCGCGTTAAAGGACATTTATGGCGTGAAGTTTGCTCCTTTCGCATCGCCGGGGGAAGCGGGCTGGATGTTTAGGTGTGCCCCGAGCGTCGGTGACGCTGGATCGGCTGAAAGCTCGACGTGGCGAAAAAAGAAATTTGCTAGAAAGGAGGTAAGCCAAATGAATTGGGATCGGGTTTCTGGACAATGGAAACAGCTCCGAGGAAAGATCAAAGAAAAATGGGGAGACTTGACTGATGACGACATTGATCTCGTCGCGGGCCGACGGGACCAATTTGTCGGAAAGATCCAGGAGCGATACGGCATCGCAAAGGACGAGGCGGAACGCCGAGTCGATCGGTGGGCGAATGAGCTGGAAGAGAGATGAGCAGTCAAAATATCGTGGTTAGACGTTTCAAGAAGCAGGGTGTCGACGACAAAATCAATAAGGAACGAAACCCTATGAAGGGTATTTTTCGTGATTTCACTGCGGTCGCTCTAACGCTTGCCCTCGTTGTATTGGTACTCGGCTAGCGGTCGGGTTAGGGCCGTGTGACATCGGTCCTAATTCGACTGTGTGTCTTAGGAGCGTCGCTTGCGTCATTCGACGCCGATCCGCGACCATTCTATTTGTGACAGGAGCAAAAAATGGCACAAGGTACGATGACGGATGTTCAAACTTTGCGTAAACGCGCTAGGGAAAATATTGAGCAGGGAGCCATTACTCCCGGATACAAGGCCGATCGCGACAGAGTTGTCGAACTACTCAATGGCGCTCTGGCCACGGAAATCGTTTGTGTCTTGCGCTACAAGCGCCATTATTTTATGGCATCAGGCATCCACGCCCAGGCGGTGGCGGCAGAGTTCCTCCAGCATGCAAACGAAGAGCAAGGGCACGCCGATCAGATCGCCGAGAGAATTGTGCAACTTGGAGGCGAACCGAATCTTTCTCCCGAAGGTCTGTCGAATCGGAGCCATTCGGAGTATGTCGAGGGAACAACGCTCACCGATATGATCAAAGAAGATTTGGTCGCGGAAAGAGTCGCCATTGATAGTTATAAGGAGATCATCAACTACCTGGGCAACGACGATCCGACCAGTCGCCGCGTGGTCGAACAAATTCTCGCAGTTGAGGAAGAACACGCCGACGATTTGGTGACTCTGTTAGAACAGTTCGGCAACTAGCACAAAAGTCTTCATCTGCCACTAAGAGCAGAGGGCTCTCCGCCCGCATCACGGAGACTGATATAGCTGCGTCTCCGAGGCGGACCCCTCTTAGCAAGAACCGCTACTCGTCCAATTCTCATGCTCGTGCCTCTAGCGCCCGCAAAAGTCCTTGACACACAAGTAAGTAAATACTAACTTAGCGGCATGAAGCGTTCCTCGCGACTGACTTCCGAGGAGCGGCGCCAGGCCATCGTTGACGCTGTCAAAGGAGTTTTTGCTGAAAAAGGCTTTGACGGTACGACCACGCGCGAGTTGGCCAATGCCGCCGGCGTATCGGAAGCGCTGCTGTACAAGCATTTTCCCAGCAAGGAATCGCTTTATGCCGCCATGTTGGATGCCTGCGCGAAGGGAGCGACGTTTGCCGAGTTCAAACGCATCCTGGCGCTGGAGCCTTCCGGATCGACGCTGGTGATGATGGTTCACTTCATTATTTCCCGCTTCGTCCAGGGTCGTACGGCGGATCGGGATAAAGCCGTCCTCGATCGCTTGGCGGTGCGTAGTCTGCTGGAGGACGCCCAGTTCGTGCGGCTCGCCCATAAGAAGTTTACCGACGCGTGGATCGTCAAATTCGAGCAGTGCCTCAAGGCCGCAGCGATAGCCGGTGACCTCCAGGAAAGCTCGGTCCGTCGTGATCTCCGGGCCTGGCTTGTCCATCACATCGCTTTTGCTTTGATGCTCCATCTCCACCCGAAGGTTCCGGCCGTCGATTATAAACTTTCACGAGAGGCGCTCGTTGAGCAGGCGGTATGGTTTGCGCTATTAGGCGCCGGGCTGAAGGTCGATGCCATTAAACGCTATTACGATCCCAAGGCCTTGTCGTTACTCGCAGGATGATGGCAGCGCGCGAACGAGTGGTCCTCTATTATTTTGAAATCAGGAAACCAACGGAATGAGAAACGATCAGCAACTACGAAGAGATCGTAAGTAAGGTGCCACGAGGCGACCGAGGCCGAGTCTTTCACATACTAATGAACTTAATAATTTGTCGTTGGGTGAGAGCGCTGAGTCTGATTTCTCTGTCGGCCTTGGTGTTCGCGGGCTGTGAGAAGAAGGCCCCCGCGAGTTTCGAGCGGCCGCCGGCGCCGGTGGTGGTCACGGCTGCGGTTACACAGGACGTGCCCATCTATCTTGATGAGATCGGCAAATTCGTCGCGCGCGAAGTTGTCTCGATTCAACCTCAGGTCTCCGGGCGCATCACCCAGATCCATTTCACCGATGGGGCCGACGTGAAAGTCGGCCAAGTGCTCTTCACCGTTGATCCGCGGCCCTACCAGGCTCAGCTCAATGTGGCGGAGGCCAATCTCGGCCAGGCGAAAGCCGCGCTCGAGCTGGCTAGGATCAACTTCGACCGGGTCGCTAGCGTGACCGACCAGAGAGCCGTCGCCAGACAAGACTTTGACGCGAAGAAAAATGCCGTCGAGGTGGCCGAGGCGCAGGTCAAGCAGAACCAAGCCGCGCTCGAGAGCGCTCGTCTGAACCTCGACTATTGTACGATTCGTTCGCCGATCAATGGACGCGCGGGGCAGCGGCTCGTCGATCTCGGCAACGTCGTGACGGCGAACAACAGTTCGCTCCTGGTGATCCAGCGATTGGATCCGATCTACGCCGACTTCACGATCACCGAGAAAGATCTCTCGGCGGTGCAGCGCAACATGGCGCTTGGAACGCTGAGCGTCCAGGTCCGCCTCCCGGATGAGCCCGATAAACCCCGTGACGGAAAACTCACCTTCCTCGACAATTCCGTCCAGGACGGAACCGGCACCGTCAAACTGCGGGCGACGATCGCCAACGGCGATCGTCGCTTCTGGCCCGGGCGGTTCGCCAATATCCGCCTCATTCTCGGCATGCAGCACAACGCCGTGCTTGTTCCGGCGGAAGCGCCGCAAACGTCCGCCAAAGGCCCGTTCGTTTACGTGGTGAAAGAAGACGCCACAGCCGAGCTCCGTCCCGTGACGGTGGGGCAGAGACAGGGTGATCTCGTTGTCATTGACAAAGGACTTAACTCCGGCGAGCGCGTGGTCACCAACGGTCAACTCGGAGTAACGCCCGGGGAAAAGGTCAACATGACCCAACAGCCGGGCACCGCGAGCCAACCATCTGCGCCGGCAAAGGCGGGCGACAAGTCGTGAACTTCTCGGAACCCTTTATTCGCCGCCCGGTGATGACAACGGTCTTGACCGTGTCAGTCATCCTCTTCGGCATACTCAGCTACCTGCGGCTGCCGGTCAACGATCTGCCAGCCGTGGATTATCCCGTGATCCAGGTGCAGGTGAACTATCCAGGCGCAAGCCCGGACACCGTGGCCAACAACATCGCCACGCCGCTCGAGCGGCAATTCATGCAGATCAACGGGCTCGAACTCGTGACCTCGAAGAGCAGCCAGGGGCACGCCAACATGACGCTGCAATTCGCTCTCGACAAGAACATCGATGCCGCCGCCACGGATGTACAGACGGCGATCTCGCGGGCAACCGGGAATCTTCCACTCGACTTGCCATCGCCGCCGACCTTCTCAAAGACCAACCCCAATGACCAGCCGATCATGTACATCGCGCTCACCAGCGACTCGGTCACGCCCGGCCAGCTCTATGATTACGGCAGCACGCAGGTCGGCCAGCGGATCAGCATTCTGCGCGGCGTGAGCAGCGTGAACGTGTTCGGCGCTAAATCAGCGATTCGGATCAAGGCTGATCCCGCCGCCATGTGGTCTCGCGGAATATCAATCGATGACTTATCTGCCGCAATCAAAAACGGCACCAGTTACGTTGGTTCCGGCCAGTTCGACGATTCGGCGGGGACGCTGCTGCTCCGGCCTCAGGGGCAACTGGATGATGCTCAGGAGTACAGAGATCTCATCGTCAGCAGCAAGAACGGGTCGCCGGTCTATCTGCGGGACGTAGCCAAAGTCGTGGACTCGGTTCAGGATGAGCGTATCAACATGCGCTTTTGGGTCCGCGGCTACCCCCCGCCGTCCGCCACCGTCGTCGTTGCAGTTAACCGCCAAGCCGGCGCCAACGCGGTGGAAGTCGCCAAGAGCGTCCGAGAGCTGCTGCCGCTGATCAGCGCGGAACTTCCCGGCTCGGTGCGCGTCACGCCTATCTACGACCGGTCACAGACGATCATTCACTCGGTTCAAGACGTGCAAATGACGCTCGCCATTGCCTTCGTCTTGGTGGTCGTTGTGATCTTTATGTTCCTTGGACGAGCGACGGATACTCTGATTCCCGCGGTGGCACTGCCGTTGTCTTTACTGCTCACTTTTATAGCGATGGAAATTTTCGGCTACAGCTTGGACAACCTGTCACTGATGGCGCTTACGTTGGCTATCGGCTTCCTTGTGGACGATGCGATCGTGTTTCTGGAGAACACGGTGCGCCGGATGGAGCACGGCGAGGGAGCGGTCGAAGCGACGATTAACAGCGCCAGGGAAATCAGCTTCACGATCCTTTCAATGACGATCTCTCTCGCGGCAGTTTTCATCCCGCTGGTTTTCATGTCCGGGCTGGTGGGCCGAATCTTTCGCGAGTTTGCCGTTACTATTGTTGTCGCCATCATCGCCTCCGGTCTGGTGTCCCTCACGCTGACCCCGCTCATGTGCGCGAGACTGCTCAAACAGAGAGGTCAGGGAGCAAAGAAAACGTGGATGGAACGCGTGATCGGGGGGACCGAAAAGCATGTGTTGGGGGTTTACGGCAGGTCACTTTGGTGGTTCCTTGAACGGCGATCGATTTCCGCACTGATCTGGCTCGTCTGTCTGGCGGGCACGATCTGGCTTTTCATGCTGGTTCCCAAAGCCTTCTTGCCGGTGGGTGACAGCAGCTTCATTTGGGGTGTCATGATCGGTCGCGAAGGATCGTCACCCAAAGAGATGCGCGCCCTCCAGGACCGCGCTGACGAAGTGATGCGACAGGATCCCGGCGTTGCGGCAACTTTCACAATGACGGGCAACGCTCAGTTTCTGTCTTCGAACCAGGGGCTGCTTCTCGCCTTCCTCAGGTCTCCCGAAAACCGCGCGCCCATCCAAGACGTAGCGGGTCGATTGACGGGGAGACTCGGGAGTATACCAGGGGTGATGCCGTTCATGCGCCCACGCCCCGTTCTCGAGATCAGCACGGGGGCCACGAACCAAAACCAGGGGCAGTACTCGTTCTCTTTATCGGGGGTGAATGCCAATCAAGTGTATGACGTTGCCGCAAAACTCAAGAGCAGGCTAGACCCCTATCCGGGGTTCTTGAGCCTTGCCTCGGACTATTTTAGCCAAACGCCGAATCTCGACATCGACATCCGGCGCGACCAGGCCAAGACGTACGGCGTCTCAGAGACGCGCATACTTTCGCTCCTGCGCAATGCCTACTCGCAGAACTATCTTTACCTCATCAAGAAACCCCAAGACCAGTATCAAGTTATCCTCGAGGCCGATGACGCCGCCCGATCAGAGCCTCGGGACCTCAGGCTCTTGTATATCAAGTCTGACGATGGGAAAAATCTCGTGCCGCTTGGCGCCTTGCTGACTTGGAAAGAATCGTTGGGCCTCCAGGCGGTAAACCACCTAAATCAGTTCACCAGCGTCATGCTTTCTTTCAACCTCAAGCCGGGAGTGGCCATCGGCGATGCCACCGACTTCGTCAGCAGGGCCGCGGCCGAGGTCGTGCCGCCGACAGTGCGCGCCAGCTTTCAGGGAGAGGCGCTGACTTTCAGCACGACCGTGCGAGATTTGACCATTCTCATGCTGCTGGCCGTGTTTGTCATGTACGTGATCCTTGCCATCCTCTATGAGAGCTACCTCCATCCTTTAACTGTGCTGTCGACGCTACCCACAGCGTTAGTGGGCGGACTATTGACGCTCTATCTGTTCGGCCAAGAGGCATCGCTCTACGCGTTTGTCGGTCTGTTCATGCTGATGGGCATTGTGAAAAAGAATGGGATCATGATCGTGGATTTCGCTCTCCAACGAGTGGCCGCGGGCGAGTCCGCGGAAAAGGCGATTCACGACGCCAGCATGGATCGGTTTCGCCCCATCATCATGACGACCCTGGCTGCCGTGTTTGGCGCGCTGCCGATCGCGCTCGGGGTCGGCGCCGACGGCGCTTCCCGGCGACCCCTCGGATTGGTCATCGTCGGCGGTCTAGTCGTCTCACAGTTCATCACTCTCTACATCACGCCGGTGATCTATCTTTACCTCGAGGAGTTCCAGGAGAAGGTACTCGACCGCACCTCTTTCTTTCGCTCGGAACGCG
>DASQUN010000285.1:0-9184 GCA_035641275.1 Candidatus Udaeobacter sp.
GCTACCGAAGCGATCAAAAAGGTGACCGGCGCCATGGTTGTGGAGGATTTAACTGCAGCTCTGAACTACATAAAAAAGCAGAGCTACGTGAATGGCAAAGTGGGCGTTGTGGGATACTGTTGGGGTGGCGGCCAGTCGCTCAACTTTGCGACGAAATGCAAGGATCTCAATGCTGCAGTCGTCTACTACGGCCGCAATCCCGATCCGCTGGATTCGGTGGCCAATATTCCTTGTCCATTGATGGGCAACTACGCTCAAGACGATCCGAACATCATGCCCGGGGTGGAGCCGCTCAAGGCCGCGTTAAGCAAAGCGGACAAGAGTTGCGACATTAAGGTCTATCCCGGCGCCAAGCATGCGTTCAACAACAACACCAACGCGGATCGGTACAATCCGGATGCGGCGAAGGATGCTTGGGCGAGAACGGTGGGTTTCTTTAAAAAGAACTTGGCAGCGTAATCAGATAAGATTCCAATCGTGGTATGCGGCTTTACCATCCGGGTACGGCCGCATACCGGAACTATTTCGCTTCAGATAATTCGGGACGGTCACCGATCGCTTTCCTGGCGAGCTCGGGCGTGATCACGTAAGGCCCTTGGGCGGTGTCCCGCCAGATCTGGTTCGTCAGATCGAGATTTCCGCCAGTCACTACGAACGATAAGGCTCCGCTGAGAGCTCCCATGGAGACCGAAATCGCCTTGATGGGAATGAACCACATATTCCCCGCAGTCACTCCGAGAGCCACTCCGGCGTTCTCGATCGTCTCTTCCGCGCCTAAAAGAGAAGGTGTTACGCTGTTCAAGGCGAGAGCGAGTGTGAGTATGGATAGTTTAGCTTTGCTGAACTTCAGCATGGATTTAGCCCCGTAAAAAAAACTTGGTACGAATGGCGTTGACTCCGTGAGAGGCATTCCAATAGCGCCGGAGGCCAAAGTAATAGCAGCAGCTCTCGTTATCCAGATCGTTGTTAAAGCAGCGAAGCTGCCCGTCCTGAAATCGCACACGAGCCAGACAGGTGCCGCCTGGAACCGATGAGGTCATCACTTCCATTACGACGCCGATGCCCCATTGTTCATAGTGAAGGTGGCTGACCTCATCGCCGACCCGGAGAAAAAGCCGTTTGTGCTCACTCAGCGCGCCGGAGCTCTCGTCTCGGTGATAATGCTTAACAACCAAATCGATGTTGGCCGGTGAAGACCGTCTCACTCGGTGCGCGGGTAATTGATGGCGGGGTAGGGGCTTTCCCGATCTAGCAGAGGCTTCGGCCGACCGGCTTGATTTCCCCGGCGTCGTCTTCCTTTGTTTCACAGAAGTCCTTCGGTTGTTTCACACGCCCTGCATAAAGTTCACGTTTGCCTATAATTGCCGAAACCGACCGTTGCCGTCAATACCTCGACCCTTTCCGAGCTCTGGTCGGATATCCACCACTTCTGGACACGGTAAAACGCGCGATTCCAAATGCCGTACTTTTCCAAATTATACTACCAGATGTCAATCAGATTGCGAGATGTCAGCAGGTTCTTTGTTTCTTCTTTAGAGCGGCGGGTCGACTACCGTGTTCTGAAATCCAATTCAAGGCGCAAGTAAATTCCTCAGGACGAAATGAAGAAGATTTCTTTTGCCCTGCCTTGGTGACTCCAAGACAACCAGCAGCCCCGTCAATCTCCAAAATGACCTTAGAATCCGCGTCTCCTATCAACTTAGAAATTCCACAACCACTTCTGCGAGTTTTTCCGGATTATCCTGATGAACCATGTGGCCGGCGCGGTCAATATCGATCAGCCGGTGATCTCTAATCGCATCCAGGCGCTGCTGCATATCGGGCCGACGGGTTTGCCGACTTTCTTTGCCCAGAATTACCAGGACCGGGCATTCGATGCTACGGTAGAACTCGATGGCTTGTGCCGCATAAAAAGGCTGGGGCGAGGTTGTGCGGTGAAGCGGGTCGAACTTCCAGATCCATTTTCCTGTATCTGTCTGGCGCATGCCCCAACACGTCAATTGGAACGCCCGTTCGGCGTCCAGGCGCGGGTTGACCCTATGGAAACGCTTTGCAGCCTCCTCGAGACTCGGGTATTCGAAGCTGGCGAATTCCACCGTGGTGCCTTCCCGGATCGCCTTCATTTCGGAGAGAAATTTTTCCATTCGCGCCGGTGCGTCGGAAAAGGACATGCTCAGCGGACCGATGCCTTCGACTAGAATTAGTTTTCTCACACGTTGGGGAAAGGTCCCGGCGTAAAGGAACGAGATGGTCCCGCCCATGGAATGGCCGACGAGATTAAAAGACGAAACATCCAGAGCATGGATAACGCAGTCCAGATCGTGAACGTAGTCAGGGAAGTGATAATAGCCGCCGGCGCCGACCCAACCGCTATCGCCATGCCCGCGGCAGTCTGGCGCGATGATCCACAACGACTTGCCGGCTTGTTTTTTCAGAGAAGCGACGAGATAGTTCCAACTCATAGCGTGGTCGCGCCAGCCGTGGACCAAGATCAAGGGTTCCCCATTGCGCTCGCCCCACTCCAGGCAATGGATACTAAGCCCGCGTACATCGATGAAGTGAGACCGGGGTCCGCTCATAGCTGGGAGGTGTTGGTGACGGGGATTTCGACGAAATCCTTTTTATCGGAAGACCAGGCGAAGGCGGCAACCCGCTTGACCACTCGACCATAAATAGACACGACGATCTGCGCAGTTCCGGGAAAGGTCGGCTCGCCAAACGGACTGGCAAAGGCTTTGTCTTCGTCCGAAAAGTAAGCCTCGTGGTCAGGATGGGAATGATAGAAGGCCTCGAGCTTTGCTCCCGCGCCCTCTGCCTTGTGAATCACTTCCTCCAGCTCTTGTGGATCCACCGCATAGGCGATGGCGGCGGTACGAGGGTAGATCACAGGATCCAGGGCGTGAAGCTTGTTTTGGATATTTTTCAACCGTTGAACCCGATCGCTGGCACCGTCGGAAAGAACAATGCCGCAACACTCTTCCGGAAAAGTCTCCCGGGCATGCTGTTTGATTTCTTTCAGAGTGTGATCGGAGAGCTGTAACGATTTGCGATTATCCATAGGTGTCAAACGTAAGTTTTGCTGGAAGACCATTTACCATAAGCTCGGCTTCAGGGGTAGGAAAAGTTTACGCATGTTTTTCAGTCTGACAAATCAGGCGGCCCGATGCCACTCACGGCCAAAAGAGCAACGCCATGCCCGGCCGGTGGCGGCGACCCAGGCGAAAATCTCCAGCTTCTGCTCGAGAATGCAACCGGCGGCAGGCCCGCCATTTCAAAGAATCTCAACAATCGAAAGAAAGGATGTTTTTTGGGGTCATTCAAATAAACTAGTAGATCACCTTTTCTTCCACCAGTTGGTTGTATTCTTGCTCGCTCAACCCCAGCAACCGGCGATAGAAGTATTCGTTGTGTTCAGCTAATACAGGATCACGCTTCGATGGGCCCGGAGGGGTGTTGCTGAGTAGAAAAGGCGGCCGCTGATAGTGCATGTTGCCGATCTCCGGGTGCTCCAGCACGACCCATTGCGGACGTTGCGCCAACTGCGGATCGGTGTAGATGTCCTTCATCGTGTTGACCAGTCCGGCTCTAACTCCCGCCGCTTGAAGTGCTTCCATGATTTCGCGGGCGGTAAGGCGGCAAGTCCACTCGCCCATCTTCTTATCGAGCTCGTCTTCGTTGGCTTTGCGAGCCGAATGAGATGAAAACTTTGGGTCGGCACTCCAGGAAGGATTCCCCATAACGCGGCACAAGGCGCGCCATTCCTGCTCTGAGTGAACACTGATCGCGCACCAGCTATCGTCACCTTTACATGGATAGGCGCCGTGAGGCGCGGCTTGCGGATCGTGATTCCCGTTGCGACTCGCAACGGTTCCATTGACCTTATAGCCCAAAAGAATCGGTGCGAGGTACTGGAGGCCCGTTTCATACTGGGCGGCATCGATGTAGTTGCCCTTGCCCGTGCGGCGGCGATAGTCCAACGCGGCGAGAATGGCGACGGCCCCGTAGGCGACGGCGATATAATCGATATACGGCCCATAGAGAATCTGCGGCGGGCCGCCCGGATAGCCGGTTAAATGGGTGAACCCCGCTAGCGATGAAAGCTGCGAGCCGAACCCAGCATGATGCGCATGCGGTCCGCTCTGACCCAGGTTCGAACTGCTCAGCATAACCAGGTCTGGCTTGAGCTGCTTTAGGACCTCATAGTCGAGTCCAAGCCGCTTCATGGTTCCCGGACTGAAGTTCTCGATAACCACATCCGCCCAGGCAACGATTTTTTTCGCAATTTCATTTGCCTTCGGCGCTTTTAGATTAAGAGTGATGTCCAGTTTGTCATTGTTACAGAGGGCGAAGAGACCCGAGCGGTTAAGACCGTGGACGTTGTCTTTATAGGGCGGATAATGGGTACGAAAACCATCGGGACGCACGTTGGATTCGACGTGAACCACCGTGGCGCCATGATCGGCCAAGTGCTTGCCCACGGCGGGACCCGCGGCGAAGGCCGCAAATTCGACGATCTTGATTCCTTCGAGCGCTTTCATAGACGCGAGTAACGACGTTAGTGAGAGCTATGAGAACCTGAATGACCATCGGGCTTAGCACCGTCACTCAGTACTACCTAGATCACACCCTGCTGCTTTAATCTCTCCATTTCACTTTTGGTCAGGCCCAGTTCGCCGCAATAGATCTCTTCGTTATGTTCCCCGATCAACGGCGCGCGCCGCCAAACCCGACACGCACCTTCGCTGAATTTGGCGAAGCCCCCGGGATAGGTAATGGAACATCCGAGTTCCGGATGATCGATCTCCTGCCAAAAATCCCGCGCTTGGTGTTGCGGGTCCTCAAAGATTTCCTTCACACTCGCTACCGGATAACCGAGCATCTCGCGCTTGATGACTTCCTTGAAGAACTCCGATTTGCTGATGCCGGCGAAGAAGCGCGAAATCGGTTCTTCCATCCGATCGATTTCTTCTTGAGTGACCCGGGCGATATCGAAATTTTTCCAATCTTTCTGTTTGAGAAACTCCGGCGCCATGCCTTTGCCGTCCATCCAGTCAACTAGCGCCTGGTTGGTTCGTCTCCCCGCTTCGCCGCCGTAAATGATGAAGTTCAGATAACCGTCCTTGCATGGCCAGAACACACGCATCTTGGCGCCGGTAATGCTGCGACCCGTCATGAAGGAACCAGCGCGCTTTTCCACGTGGCGATTGAGATCCCAGAAGGTGTGGGCGTGGGAGAAGGCCCAAAGCAAGCAGGCCTGGGCTGACACATCGACTTCTTGCCCTTCTCCGGTTTGCTCACGGTAATGATGAGCGGCTAAAGCGCCCATGGCGGCGTAGGATCCGGTCCAGCCATAGGATTGAGGGAAGGTAACCCGCAGCGGGGGACGGTTGGGATCTCCGGTGAGGGACATGCAACCGCTGAGCGCCATGATTTCTATATCCGATGCTTTAAACCTGCTGTAAGGGCCGGTTTGGCCGAAGGGTGTGATGGCGGTCACAACCAAACGAGCATTGCTGCGGCTTAGTGCGGCATAGCCGATGCCTAAACTGTCGAGGTACCCCGGCGTAAAGGTTTCAATGATGAAATCGGCTTTAGCGGCGAGTTGGCAGAATAGTTCACGTCCTTGAGGCGATTCCAGATTTAGTGTAATGCCACGTTTGTTGTTATTAAAACCAAACCAGTAGAGGCTCTTTTGTGGATCAGGTTGGTGTCTGTAAAAGGGACCCAAGCTGCGGGCCGGATCGCCACCTGGCCGCTCCACTTTGATAACATCGGCACCTAAATCGCCGAGGATCTTGCCGCACAAAAAACCCAGCTCATCGGTCAGATCCAAGACTCGATAAGAGGAGAGGAGGCCGTTGCTTCTGTCGTTCGATGCCATGTCTTTTTCAAAAAAAAGGGCAGGGACCGCAGACCCCACCCTTGCGCGAAATTAGCGTAGCCAGGTGTCCGAGGTTATCTTCCGGTACGGGCTAAGGAATGTACCCAGCCCTGCATCCGCGACTTGGCATTCTGAATATCCTTGTCGCTGAAGAACTTTTTAAGGTCGATTCTTTCGACCGGATAAACCGGACGCATAAAGTCGCTCTCATAACCAAATGGCACTGTGGCATCGATGCCCATGCCGCCCTCGAACATCGTGTTAGAGGCCGTCCATTCCCGTTCGCCGGCGGTCATGCGCTCGGCCGGCATAAAGGTCTGTCCGCGTCCACCTGGCAAGGGGTTGATGATATCGGTCTTAGGATTCACTCGGGTCGTTAGACACCACATGATGTCATCCATATCGTAGGGATCGGTATCCTCGCTAACCGCAATGGCCAGCCGAGAACCCTGCGAGGTCGCGAGAATAGCCGCCATAAAATTCCGCTGCCAGCCTTCCTCGATCTTGTTGCGCTTCTTTACCTGAATGATCGCTCCTCCCCAGTCGGTCATACAGTAGGGAATGTTGACGTCCATAATAATGCCAGGCTGCATGCGCTCACATAATTCGAACATTGCCGCCTCGCGTACCGTTGTATCGATGTTGTGATCGTCGAGGGTGTGGACGCCGAGCGCGAAAATGATCGGCTTTGACTCACGTCTGCGCGTCGTTACCGCGGTGACATGAAAAGTCGGGGCCTTATAGGCCTTGCCCATGTAACCTGCCCATTCGGGGTGAAAGTGGTAACGGCCCTGAACGCCGGCTTTTTCGGACTCGGCGGTTTCGAAACGGCGATCCCGGGGATTGACGTAACCTTCCAACACGACTTCGGCGTCGGCGACAGCCAACGCATCGACCGTGCGCGCTTTGACCAAACGGACCGGAGATCCCTGCACGGCACCCGCCATACCGACTTCATCGCAGCCTTGAGGCAATATCACATAATCAAAGCCCGCGCCGGCCATAAGAGTACATGAAGGAGGCACCCCGAAGTTCATTGTGATCGGGACAAGCCTGTTGTCCTTGTAGTACTTGGTAACGACCTGCCACATGTGAGATCCGGGCGAGATCTGGAAAGTGCCGACATTGCCCCAGCGGAAATTCATCCGGTTATAACCAAGATCGGTGCCGGCGCCAAAGTACTCGCCGGAGATCAGCCGATTACCGGAACCGATGGTCAATTCAGGCTCCACGTTCGTATGTCGAATAGGGACGACGAACTCGTTGACCTCCGCAGGTTTTTCGTACACTTCTTCCTGGGCAGGAGCGTCCTTTTGATCGATGATGATCGGTGGAATCGGATGGGTGAGAGCATAAGCCAATTTCCGGGTTCGGTCGGTGTGGTCCTTCCAACCAAACATTTTGTTGATGACATTCATGTCGCCGAACAAATTCGTAACGCACCGATGTTTTGGCTTCCCTTTGACGTTGTTGAATAGAATCGGGCAACCGCCGTCTAATTGTTTTTGAATACCGGTGATTTCGAGATCCGGATCGACCTCTTTATCGGTCTCAACGAGATCGCCTTCCTTTTCAATCCATTCGAGAGCGCCGCGCAGATCTCTCATCTCTTCCGACGCCGCCCCGGCCTCTTTTCTTGCTTTCGCCATAGGTTCCTCCAAAAAACGTGTAATTTGTAACCGCGTATCTAGCTAGAAAAAAGTCCCACCCACAAGACAAAAATTTTTGACCCAATCGGATTACAAAATCGGCGGGAGAATGACTCTCAAATTCGGGGTGGGCTTGACAATTTTTATTTATATGACATTCGCTGAAAAGTCAACGAAGCTGCCGACCGTGTAGCACCCGCAAGATGTCAGCATTGTCAGTTCGCCGACCGGTGCTTTGTCGCTCCAAGACAGACTTTGCGCCATGATGCCAACAACAACCTCTTTACAGTCGGCGACCGGCTTGCTATCAGTGCTTGAATTATTTCGCGGCGGCTGAACTGGAGATTTAAATTGTATGGCGGAAACTTCCTTGCGCTCTAAACAGGATTGGCTTCTTGGGATCGGACTATTTTGCTTCTTTTTTTCTGGCGCGGCGGGTCTCATCTATCAAGTGGTTTGGACCCGGATGTTGACCCAAATCTTCGGCAACACCACGTACGCGATAGCGACGGTTTTATCGGCGTTCATGGCGGGATTGGCGATCGGCAGTTATTTATTCGGCCAGATCGCCGACCGGGGCAAGAACGATTTCTTGTTATACGGAATTCTTGAAGCGGGAGTCGGAGTTTACGGCTTCCTCGTTCCTTGGTTCTTCGCCGGAGCGCAAAAGCTTTACGGTCCGATTTTCGGATTAAACGAGTCTTATCCTTTCATCTTTAATCTCGTGCTATTTTTTCTCTCCTTTGTCCTGTTGGTATTTCCAACGCTTCTGATGGGCGCGACTTTGCCGGTACTGAGCCGGTTCTTCGTGCGCAGCTTTGCCCAATTTGGCCGGCGCGTGGGCGATCTCTATGCGACCAATACGCTCGGAGCGGTGATCGGTTGCGCCGCCGGAGGCTTTCTCCTTATCCCGACGCTTGGGATGCGCGCGACCGTCTATGTGGCAGCGGGAGTCAATCTCGTCATTGCAGCAGTGATTCTCATCATTGACCGCATTCGCGACAAGGAAACAGCCGAAATTCCTCCTGAAGCTGCCGCGCCCGCCGCCGTGACAACGCAAGCGGAGAACGGCGCATCCTGGCTGCATTGGATCATCTTGAGCTCGTTTGCCCTATCCGGATTCGCCTCGTTGGTCTATGAGAATGCTTGGACGCGCGCTTTAACGCTCGTTATCGGTAGCTCGATTTATTCCTTTACGACCATGTTGGTTACCTTTCTGATCGGGTTGGCCCTGGGCGGATTTATTTACGCCCGCTTTTTGGGAGAACGGGAAGCGCGCTTGAGCACCTTTGGGCTGATAGAGCTATGGGTAGGCTTGGCCGCGTTGGCAACGATTCCGCTTTTTGAGAGGCTTCCGCTGATTTTCGTCCGGCTGCTGCATGGATTTGGAGATACGTTTACCGTTTTTCTATGGCTTCAAATATTCCTTTCGGCTCTGGTGATGTTTTTGCCGACGGTACTTTTGGGTATGACTTTCCCGTTGGTTGCGCGGCTGTTTACCCAAAGCCTCTATCGCGTGGGCAGCGGTGTCGGCAGCTCTTACGCGGCCAATACGGTCGGAGCCGTGCTCGGCGCCTTTGCCGGAGGATTTATTTTGATCCCTACCATCGGGGTGCAAAATGCGATCATCTTCGCCGTGGTCATGAATTTACTC
>DASQUN010000286.1:0-7072 GCA_035641275.1 Candidatus Udaeobacter sp.
TGATGGGAGGAAGTATCGCGCCACGCATCCCTCTCGTCTGCACCGCACCGATCAGCTATCGAGGACAAGAGGCGATCCGGAAAGATATTGAGAACCTTAAGGCCGGGCTCGGTGGGTTGAAAGTCGAGGAAGCTTTCATGCCGGCGGTGGCGCCGAGTGGCGTGGGGACCAACGAGTACTACGGCAGCGACGAAGAATACCTGCAAGCGCTCGGCGAGGCGCTCCGGACCGAGTACCAGGCAATCATTGATGCGGGCTTCATCCTGCAGATCGACGACCCCTGGCTCACGGAAGTGCATAGCCAGGACCCGTCGTTAGGTATCACCGAGCGACGGAAGATTGCCGAGCGATCTATCGCAGCGCTCAATCATGCGCTCCGGGGCATCGCGGCGGAAAAGATCCGCTTTCACACCTGCTATGGCATCAATGAAGGGCCGCGCGTTCACGACGCGCCGCTGAAGGAAATCGTGGACCTGATCTTAAAAGTAAATGCCGGCGCCTACTCGTTTGAAGCCGCGAATGCGCGCCATGAGCATGAATACCATGTCTGGGAAACCGTGAAGTTGCCCGAGGACAAGGTGATTATCCCGGGCGTGGTCACGCACGCGAGCAACATCGTCGAACACCCCGAGCTCATCGCCGAGCGCATCACACGCTATGCAAAGTTAGTGGGGCGGGAAAACGTCATCGCCGGTTCGGACTGCGGCTTTTCCTCTCAGGCCACTTATAGCCCGGAGGTCCATCCGACCGTCGTGTGGGCGAAATTTCAAGCCATGACGGAAGGCGCGCGGCTGGCTACCAAACAGTTATGGCGCTGATCGTGTTGGAACGACAACGGGACGACTGTCGCGGGCCCGGTTGCTGCGGATGTTTATGTTCTTCGTGATCGATATCCGGCTATTGCCTCGGGGTTTACGCTTGCGGCTTCTCTCTCATCCAGCCACATCAGCTTCGCCGGATTATCTTGCAGCATGACTTTGACCTCCTCCGGCTTGATGCCAAAACCGACGAGCGCGCGAATGAAGACGCGCATGCCGTCGACGGCATCCATGTGCAGCACCTGGCCGAAGTCGCTGCCGATGATGCAGCGATCGGGGCCGATTTCTTTGATCGTGCGAATCGTCTCCATAGGATCTGCCACCGGCTGATAGAGACTTGGAATCATGGGCTGGCAATAGGTGCCGACATAGACGCCGAGATCCCGGAGCTGCTTCATCTCGTCCAGTAACAGTTTGTTCAACTCCAGGAGCGGATGATCCAACGTCGCCCTGACGCCGATATCTTTGGCCAGTTTCCCTAACGGCAGCAGCTCCTGAAAATCGGTGTGGCCGAAGCCGATGCCGACTTTCTTTTCCGCCGCCATCTCCATGATTTCTTTCACCTCCGGCAGGACCCGGCCTTCCTCGCTGCACAGACGCACGCCTTCTTTTTCCGGGTGCCCGGCGCCGCGCCAGAAGCCGTAGGAGGTAAAGGTCGGAAACCAGATCATCTTGAAGTTCGGATATTGAAGACCCACGCGGACGTACTCGGGTCTCATTCCGAAACACATCCCGACGCCGCCGTAGACCTCGACGCGATTTGTCAATTCGCCTCTGGCGATCATGTCGTCGATGTGCCGCTGCGTCAGGTAGGCCGAGGTCGCACTGATGTTCCAGTGATCTTTGAAGGCAATCGCGCGCATGCCGCACTTCGACGCCTCGATGGCGATCTGGATCATATCCTGCGAACGATGAACGAAATCCGGATAGGCATGGATGTGACAGTCGATGGCGCCCCGTAACAGCTCGTTCTCAATTCCCGGATAGACTTTTAGCATCTCCGGGTTGTCTTTGAGCATCTGATAAAAATAGTCCTTCGCGTTGAGCTCGCGGACCCGCGCTACGCTCAAGGTCCGGCCGACCATCAATTGTTCCGCGGCCGCAGCATCAGCAGCAAAATCACACATGACTAAATCTCCCTTCGGTCAATTTTTAGTTTCGAGTCTCGCGTCTCAGGTTTCGGGTTGTCCTCTCCACCATGAACATTCGGCCTCGTCTTGTGTCTGCAAAAGTTACCTATCGCTTGTTGTCCAACCTTTGCGTCGAAGAATCGTCCCCAGGGTTTCCTGGTTCGAATTGAACAACAGACTCGCAACCCGGGACTCGAAGCCGCTTACGAAGCCCCCCACGCTTCGAGAAACCGCCGCGCGTCTTCTACCACCGGCTCTGTCACCGGCACGTAAGGAATCACGAGACGCGTCGCGCCTGCGTCCGCGAATGCCGCAACTTTCTCTTTGATCTCTTTGACTGAGGTTGCCGGCACGACCGGGAGCCTATCCATATAATCGTCCGTCAGGGCACCCATCGCCGCCTTGAAGCCCCCCTGCTGAAAGGCTTCGTGAATACGGGTCACTTCTTTTTCAAATCCCATGCCGCGCAACATGTCGCTGTAATGATCGGCGATGTTATAGAACGTCAGCACCTGGCGTAGCTTGGCACGAGCCAACTTTCTGTCGGGATTGAGCGAGACTCGGGATTTGGCAATGATCTCGATTTTGGCCGGATCCCGGCCGGCTTCGACCGCACCCTCGCGCACGCGCGCGGCAATTTCTTTGACTTTGGCTGGAGTCGCCATATTGATAAAAACGCCATCGGCGATTTTTCCAACCAGTTTCGTCATCTGCGGCCCAAGACCGGCTAGATAGATCGGCAGGTCGGGATAACTCGGCTTCCACGAAAGCTGAAAGCGCTTGCCTGTCTGGTAGATTTCACCCTCGTACTCGACGCGCTCACCCGCGACCACTTTGCGCACGATATCGATGTACTCGCGCGCGCGCTTTAATGGCCGGTCAAAAACCCCGCCGTGCCAACCCGCGATGCTCTTGTTTGCGACACCGAGACCCAATAGCAATCGCCCGCCGGAAAGGTCTTGCAGCGTCGCGGACTGAATCCCCAAGGTCACCGGGCTCCGACCATAGATATGGTAGATCGCCGTGCCAACTTTGATCGTCTTCGTACGACTCGCAACCGCCGAAAGCATGACTAGTGGATCCGTGCTGTTTGACTCGCCCTTCCAGAAGGCGCCGAAGCCCACCTGCTCCGCTAACTCAACCAACCCCGGAACGTCGGCTGCGGGATAATGCGCGGCAGAATTGATTTCAATGTCGTAAATCATACTTCCTTCCCTTCGATCATTGTCTTAACGGCCATTAATGAGTTCATTTAGTATGTGGACAGCTGACATCTATCTATTCGACCGAGGCCCGAGCCCTTCCGAGCGCGGTCAATGGGTCGTGGCTTGTAGTCCACCGCCGCGTCCTCTTCAAGGTAGCTATCCCAACGGCCCCGACCTGAAGGCCACCTTCGCGTTCGTGTGCCCGCGCTCTTCATGACTCGGCCTCGGTCGCTGCGTGGCACCTTACTTACGAACTCCTTCGTAACTCTCGGCAATTTGTGTGATTCCCTGCGCGGCGAGCTCATCGATCGCAGCTTGACCGTATCCCATCTCGGTTAGAATGGCGACTGTCTGTTCGCCTAGCAGGGGCGGCGCTGTCGAATCTTCCTGCGGCAAATCTGGGTAGCTAACCGGTCCTGCAACAAACTGAAGCTTTCCAGCCTTCGGATGCTGTAACTCCTCGGTGAGCCCGAGATGCCTTATTTGCGGATCGTTCAATACCTCGGCAATGTTATACACCGGTGCGACCGGCACGTCGTTGGCTTCGAGACGCTTGATCCATTCGTCCCGCACCTGGGTTGCAAAGACCGGCGCAAGTTCCCGCTCGAGTGCTTCGTAGTTTTGCCGCCGGTCTTCTCTGGTCGTGAATTTATGGTTGTCGGCGAGATCCATCCGCTCGATGGCGCTCAACAGCGCCAGCCAAAATTTCTCCGGGACTGAACAGTGGATGGCCAACGGCAGCTTGTCCTTGCAGATAAACGCGAACGCGTGGGCATTTTTCACTCGCGCCATTCGGTCGGGAATATTGCCGGTTCTCATATAGCCGGCTGCCGTCTCGCCGATAAACGACAGCGTCGCCTGCAATAAAGAAGTTTCGACTCGGGTTCCCAAACCGCTATTCTCACGCGCCAGCAGGGCGCCGAGAACGCCGTATCCGGCCGCGAGCCCGGTGACATAGTCCGACACGGCCATCCCCATCACTTTCGGTTTATCTGGATCATTGAGCAAACTGAGCAGACCGCTCATCGCTTGCCCCAGAGTATCGAATCCCGGTTTATCCACGTACGGTCCGCTTCGCCCGAAGGCGGAGATGGAGCAATAGATCAAACCCGGATTGAGCGCATGCAACGCGTCGTAGCCAAGCCCTAAGCGCTCAGCGGTGCCGGGACGAAAATTCTCCACAAATACGTCAGCCTCTTGTGCCAGCGCAAGACAGATCTTTCTACCCGCCGCGGACTTAAGATCGAGCACTAAACTTTCTTTGTTCCGGTTCAGGTGCGCGAAGTTGAAGCTTAAGTAAGGATCCAGCGCGAAGTAGCGGTAGGGATCGCCGTCCGGCGGCGACTCGATCTTGATCACGCGGGCGCCGAGATCAGCCAGCAACGCGGTGGCATAAGGTCCGGTTACAAAGGTCGCGCATTCGACGACGGTGATGTGCTCTAGTGCCTTGACTCGCATGCGACTTCTTCTCGCGGTCAATCTCCCACGGTTTCGTCTGGGAAGTCAATTCTGGTCGCATGATCAGCTCCACGATCATTCCCTTCCCATTCAGCTCTCCCGCATCATTCATGCTCCGAAGAAAAACTACGACACTGTGTCGATCGAGGGATGAGCCGTTCGGCTGAGCTCACGACGAAGCCTGGAAGAGTGAAGAACACAAAGGATGTTCAACGTTCCATGTTCCGGGTTCAACGTTCAATTCGTTCGACCTTGAACCTTGAGCTTTAAACATTGAGCTCTAGACTTGTGTTCTCGATCCGGACGGCTCGCCCCTCGATCATATCAATAGTGAATAATCCGGACTCTAGGGCTGTTTCGATCATGGGCGGCCACTGACGCGGCGCGAACATGAACCGGGCACCTTGCAGGTCAAAACTAAGCGTTCGCCAGTCTTGTATAACGGCAGGCCTAAGCCGGTTGACACGGGCACGATATTATAAATAGTGTTATAAGTGTTCTGTAGCTTCAGAATCTTGTCTGGGAGGAACTTTCAATGACTCTTAGTGCAGATGCGAAAACTCCGGTTATCGATGCCGACGCCCATGTCGTCGAGTCGGCCCGCACGTGGGATTACATGGATCCATCCGAGAAGCAGTATCGTCCCGTTCCTCTTGAGACTCCCGAAGAGGATGGAACAAAACTCCAATTCTGGCTTATCGATGGCAAGGTGAGAGGATTCCGCTTCCCGGCTTTTTCAGCCGCTGAGCTTGAGAAACGGTCACAGCAGGTCGGGCGCAGGTTCGCCGACGTTCAAGAAGCGCGAGAGCTGGGCAATGTCGATCTGCGCCTGGAGCACATGGACCGGACCGGCATTGACATTCAGGTGCTGCACAACACGATGTTCATCGAGTCCGCCACGGACCGCCCGGCTGTGGAGGTGGCGCTGTGCAAGAGCTACAACCGCTGGCTGGCCGATATCTGGCGGCAAGGCAAAGGCCGCCTGCGCTGGTCGTGCATGGCGCCGACATTGAGCATGTCCGATGCTCTGGATCAGATCCGCTTCGCCAAAGAAAACGGCGCTTGCGCCGTGCTGATGCGCCCCGTGGAAGGCAACCGCTTACTCGTGGACCCGTACTTCTATCCGATCTATGACGAGGCAAGCCGGCTTGACATGGCGATTGCCGTCCACATTGCCAATGGCAACACGTGGCTCAACGACTTGTACAATCATCCCGTAAGGATCGCCGCCACGCTGCATAGGTTCAGGGTGCCGACGGTCGCCGCTTTCGGCGATGTCCTGCTCAGCGAGATCCATCAGGTATTCCCCAAGCTCCGCTGGGGTTTCATTGAGGCCAGCGCGCAGTGGCTGCCGTGGGTCTTACACGAAGCCAAGAACCGTTTCAAAACGTTGGGACGCGAATGGCCGGACAACGTCGCGCGCGAATATCGGATGTTCGTTACCTGTGAAAACTCCGACGACTTGCCCTACGTCGTGCAGCAAGCCGGAGAAGAGTCTCTGGTCATCGGGACCGATTATGGGCACACCGACACCTCGAGCGATGTCGATGCCATCAAGTTGTTCAAGGCCAGGACGGACTTGGCGCCCGAGGTTAAGCAAAAGATTCTGAGCGCCAATGCCCAAGCGCTGTATGGCCTGTGATGGCTTGCCTTTCCAGTGCTCCGCGAGGCAGGGAAGAAACGGCAAAGGCAGAAGCTCCTATCCTTCACTTGAACGCCGGCATGACTTCCTTGGCGAATAGCCGCATCGACTCCTTAATCATCTCGTGCGGGATGGCGCCGAAGTTAAACGTCGTGGTCAGAATGTTGAAGCTGTAGTGCTTCATGGAATTGTGAATGATCTGGATGCATTGGTCCGGGTTGCCATACATGTTTCTTCCGCTCGCCAGCATCCCCTCCCAGTCATAATTGGTCTGCGGCTCTGTCACACTCTTCCGCCCGATTCTGGAGATCTCGTCATAGCGGGTGATCGCCTCGGCAGCGACCTCGTGCGCTCGCTGGGCGTTCCCGTCGACATGCGTACGGATGTGAAACTGGCAGCGTTTCGTCTCCGGGTCGATGCCTGATGCTCTTAATCCTGCGCGCCACGCCTCAACCCCGAGCCGCACTTTGTCCGGCGGATGCGGATGGCCGACGGTCATGATGTCGTAGCCCCGGCGTCCTGCCCATCCGAGAGTTTGCGCGGAAGTCCCGGCCACCCACATCGGCGGATGCGGTTGCTGCGAGGGCCGCGGGTAAAGCGTGATCTCCTCGAATTTCCAGAACTTCCCCTCGTGGCTAGTCCGGTCCTTCGTCCATGCTTTAACTATCACCTCGTCCGCTTCTTCCATCCGCCGCCGGCTTTCTTCGCGCGGAATTGCAAAAACCCGGTAATCGAGCTCGGTGTTGCCTGAACCGATCCCAAACTCCAACCGGCCACCGGAGATCGTATCGACCATAGCGTAGTCCTCGGCGGACTGCA
>DASQUN010000287.1:0-3424 GCA_035641275.1 Candidatus Udaeobacter sp.
GGCTGAAGGGCTGAAGTTGCCGATCGTGCTACCGAGGAAGACGAAAAGGGTGGGCAGATTCCTGTCGATGCTGGAGAAGCCTTCTTCGTAGCGCGCATGCAAACCGTGAAAATGGAGTTGCGGAAGGTTCCGCTGCACGTGGTCTCTGGACGCTCGGAGTCCCGGTAAGCTCACGTCAATAGGCGCGAAAATGCCTGCGCCCCGGCGGGCGATCTGGGCGTTAAGCAAATGCGTGGTCTTCTTGGCCGAACCTGCGCCCAACTCCACGATGCATTCAGCTGGGGCACAAGCGATAATGTGATCCGCATTCTTTTCAAGGAGCGCGTTCTCCGTCCGGCTCAAATAGTATTCCGCCAGTTGGCAAATCTCTTCGAAGAGTGCCGATCCACGGTCGTCGTACAAATGATAGGCTTCCAACCAACGCGGTTGGTCCCACAGGGTTCGCAGAATTGATCGCGTCGGGTCCTCCCTGGGATCGGCTGCGAGCGACCAAATGGACGGTTCGGCCATGCGCCAAAACCGCTGGCGGTCCGCGGAGAACAGGGCGGATGGATTTTCCTGTTGCATGCCCAGCGCGACTATAGAAGAAAAATCGCTGGAATGTCCAGCCGCGGCCATGCTAAACATCGACTCAATAGATGGAAACCGAGAAGAGCATTGAGTTTCATCACGTGAGTTTTCGCTTGCCGGACGGAAAGACGCTTCTCTCCGATCTGACGTTGGAAGTGCACCGCGGGGAGACGCTTGTCCTGCTTGGCAGAAGCGGTTCGGGAAAGACGACCACCATGAAGCTGATCAACCGCCTGATCGATCCTACGGAAGGGCAGGTTAAAGTTGAAGGTCAGTCCACTTTTGAATGGGATCCGATTCAGCTGCGTCGACGAATCGGGTACGTGATTCAGGAAATTGGTCTATTCCCCCATCTGACTGTGGAAGAAAACATCGGGATCGTGCCGCGATTGCTGGAATGGACGCCGGAGCGAATCAAGTCTCGGGCCCAGGAATTGTTGATTCTCGTGGGTCTCGATCCCGATCGCTTCGCCAGCCGTTTCCCGCGAGAATTATCAGGCGGTCAACGCCAGCGGATAGGCGTGGCTCGGGCGATAGCCGCCGATCCACCCGTGATTCTCTTGGATGAACCCTTCGGAGCCTTAGATCCTATCACACGGCGAGACATCCAACGGGAGTTTCGCGCCCTCCAGAAGCGCCTAAAAAAAACCATGGTCTTCGTCACCCATGACGTGCGGGAAGCCTTCCTGCTCGCCTCCCGCATCGGTTTGATCAAAGAGGGTCGAATGATTCTGTTGGGACCTCCGGATGATCTTCTGAAATCCGACGACCCTGAAGCGCAGGCCTTCGCCGAGTGTTTGAAGGATACTCAACCCGCTGGGAACTCTTCGTGAATCTTGTTCAATTCCTGCTCCGCAATCATCAGGAACTTTTCAACCTGATCTTAGAGCATCTGTTCCTCGTGGTCATGGCCACGGGGATGGCCGTTGTGATCGGCGTCCCGCTAGGGATCTTGTTGACCCGAAGGCCGAATCTTCGCAAACCGGTGCTGGGTCTTGCTAACATCATGCAAACGGTGCCCAGCCTGGCGCTGTTTGGTTTTCTGATTCCGGTCAACCTCTATCTCTTTCATGTGAGAATTTTGGGTGGCATCGGAGCACGGACGGCGATCGTTGCCCTCGTGTTGTACGCGTTGTTGCCGATCATTCGCAACACCTATACGGGGATCAGCGGCGTGGATCCGGCGATCCGGGAAGCGGGCCGCGGCATGGGAATGACCGACCGTCAACTGCTTTTCCAAATTGAGTTGCCGCTAGCGCTCGGTGTCATCATTGCCGGCGTACGCGTTGCCACGGTCATCTGCGTCGGTACAGCGACGATCGCTGCGGCCATCGATGCGGGCGGCTTGGGCCGGTATATCTTCCGCGGCCTGCGTATGAACGACAACACCTTGATTCTCGCCGGCGCCCTGCCGGCGGCTTTGATCGCGGTGGCTGCCGATCTGCTCCTGGGCTACGTCGAACGCGTGCTTCAGTTCGGAGAGACGGTCAAAAGAAAATCTCGGAAGATCTTGTGGGCTACGGCCTTCGTGCTCGCGACGCTCGGCCTCTTCGCTGCGATGAATCTCTTTCAGGGGAAGGCGGCAGGCCGAATAGCCGTGGGGTCGAAGGATTTCACCGAGCAAGTCATCCTCGGCGAGTTGCTGGCACAAAGTATCGAATCCGAGACCACCTTGTGGGTGGAGCGACGCTTCGACTTGGGCGGAAGCCTGGCCCATGAAGCCCTTCTCGCCGGTGAGATTGACGCCTATGTCGAGTATACGGGGACGGCGCTGTTGGCGATCTTAAAGGGGAGGCCCGCTAAGGATCCGCAGGAAGTTTACCAGCGAGTGAAGGCTGAGTACGCTTCCCGGTACAAACTCGAATGGATGAAGCCACTCGGGTTCAACAACACCTTTGCTATCTTGGTGCGCGGGGAGGACGCGCAGAAGTTCGGTTTGAAGACGGTCACCGACGCGGCCAGGATCTCAGCGCGGTGGCGCGCAGGATTCGGCCAGGATTTTATGTCCCGGTCGGACGGTTACGCTGGATTTGCAGGAACTTATGGCTTCCATTTTCAAGAAATACGCGAGATGGAGCTGGCTTTGACTTATCGCGCGCTTGCGGAGAAGCAGGTGGATTTGATCGCGGGCAATTCGACGGACGGCTTGATCAGTCGTTACGGACTTGTGCAGCTTGTCGACGATCGAAACTATTTTCCTCCCTACGATGCGGTGCCGGTGGTACGGCAGTCGATTCTCGACACGTACCCGGAGCTGCGGCGGGTTATGGATGGGTTGGGCGGCATGTTGTCGGTCGAGGAAATGAGAAAGTTAAACGACCAGGTGGACGGTGAAAAGCGGCAAGCGAAGGAAGTTGTTCGGGAGTTTCTCGCTCAGAAAGGTCGAGGTTCGAAACCCACCCTTGCCTGGAGGAACTAAACAGCTAGACATGGGGTCTTCGCAAGGAGGGTCGCCTAATTGGAATTACGTAAGAGCTGTACAAAAAACCGCACGGCGTTTTCATAGTCCTTGATTGATACACGCTCATCGATTCCGTGAAAGCGTTGGGTGTCGTCGGCGCGCAAGGCGATGGGCATGAAACGATAAGTGTTGTTTGTCAGCTGGGTGTAATGTCTAGAATCCGTCGCTGCGATCAGCAACGAAGGGGCTATGATGGTTCCTGGAAAGGTGGCGCCGATCACTAGTTCGATGGGCTTGAAGCTGGCGGAGTTTATATCTGAAATTGCTGAAGGTTCGATTTGGGTTGATAGCGGCGTAATCCTGACGGCCGGGTCGTCGATGGTTTTTTTGACATGCGCAAGAACATCGGCGATTGTTTCGCCAGTGAGGACGCGAAAATTGATGATTGCCCGT
>DASQUN010000288.1:0-5048 GCA_035641275.1 Candidatus Udaeobacter sp.
TTGTAGACGACCGCCACCTTCGGCCGGCCATCAACCACAAAACCAATCGAAACCGCGAATTGAGGCACTCCCTCAATAAATTCTTTGGTGCCGTCGATCGGATCGATCACCCACACCCGTGACGAACTCAGACGATGTGAACTATCCTTGTCTTCCTCTGAAAGCCAGCCATCGTGAGGGAAGCGTCCTCGGATGATCTCACGAATCCTCTGATTCGCCCCAATATCCGCGGTCGTGACCGGATTGTTCTTGCTCTTTTCATGAACGTCAAATTTGCCCCTGAACAGTCCCATGATGATCGAGCCGGCCTCTCTGGCCGCTTCCACCGCCGCTTCGATTTCCTCGCTGTAGGGATGATGAGTCACGGTTTCACGTCCTATCTTATTGCTGAATCTGCCATTTAAAACACAAAACATTTTCCGCACTAGCGTGCAGCTGACCGCATGAAGAGAATCAAGCTGAAAGACGGATACAGGAGTCGATATTGGGTTAGCCGCCCTAGACTCAAATAATCAGAGAGTGGTAATCCTTCGCAACCTCAGCGCCCGAACGAACCATCTCTTCGATCGCCTGTTTTGAATCGCCCGGTCGGAGATTCACGCCGCGCACCGCATCCTCCAGTAAGACCACCTTGAATCCCTGCTTTAGCCCGTCGATGACGGTGTGCTTCACGCAATAATCGGTTGCCAAACCTCCAACAAAAATGCGCTCGACACCTCGCTGTCGCAACAGGTCGGCCAACTGTGCGCCACTGTCATCTCTTCCAAGAAAGCCTGAATAACCGTCTTCATCCGAGCCCATTCCGGCTGACACGATCACGGCCTCTAACGGGAATTTCAAATGGGGATGAAATTGGGCTCCCTTGCTGCCTTGGATGCAGTGCGGCGGCCAGGGACCGCCACCGGTATTGAAATGACTCGTCTTTTCGGGATGCCAATCCCGCGTCGCAAAGATCGGCACACCTGCTCGCCTGAATTTCCCAATATACTGATTCAAAATCGGCATGATCTTGTCACCGTCTACGACCGGCAGCGCTCCGCCCGGGCAAAAATCGATTTGCGGATCCACTAACACCAGAGCATCTTTACCTTGCATCGATTTCTATTATAAAGAATGATATCGTCCTTGCAATCATCAGCATTTTCCAGATTCGACTCTGGCTATGACCATTCGCGCTGTTTTTTTTGACGCGGCTGGGACCTTGATCAAACCGGTCCGAAACGTCGGAGAGAGTTACGCCCGCATTGCCCACAATTACGGGATCAATGTCGCACCCTCTGAAATTTCACCGCGATTTCGGCTGTGTTTTGCGGCCGCACCCCCGCTTGCCTTCCCTGGCGCATCGGCGGGCGACATTCAGGTCCTAGAGCGTAACTGGTGGAGGCATCTCGTTGAGCTGATCTTCGAGCCATGGGGCCGCTTCGATGGATTCGACGAATATTTTTCGGAGCTGTTCTCGTACTTTGCGGAACCGGAGTCCTGGGCTCTTTACCCGGAGGTGCGCGAAACGCTTTCAGCCCTCAAAGAACGAGGAGTGATTCTCGGCGTCATATCCAATTTCGACTCGCGACTCGTAAACATTCTCGAGGGCTTGGGCACAGCCGATTACTTCGCCGATATTATTATCTCAAGCCGCGTGGGTCATGCGAAACCGGCGCGCGAAATTTTCGACGCGGCGGTAAGGCGGCACGGCCTCGCCGCCCAAGCCGCCTTACATGTGGGCGATAGCAGCGAGAATGACGTTCGAGGCGCCATCAATGCGGGCCTCAAGGGAGTCCTCGTGGACCGCGATGGCGACAATGAACCGACGCTTTCCCTCCGGATTTCCAGTCTGAAGGAGTTGCTTTCTTTCGTAGAAGATGAGGCAAAGGATTCGAAAGTAACTTGACACTTTTGAGCTCCCGCGCTACACGCCGAGCAGATTATGCAGCGACAAGGAGGGTTAGCTGCAGCGCGATGTCCGCAGTAAAAATCATCAGGCATTGTTCGGTCTCAGTCATCCTAGCTGAGGACCCACCGTTGACCAATCCATAGACGTAACTCAATGGCTTACGGAAGCAACGATAAACAGGGTTGTTGTTTGACCTAGCCATTCACTTTGACGCGTCACAAGACTTTGAATAAGAAACAGCCCAAGAAGGCCGAAACCCAAAAAGACGCGACTACGGCCGCTGCCTTGGAAGAGCGGCAGCGGATCTATCGCGAGCTGCATGACCGAGTACTGCAGCTACTCTCGAGCATTAGACTGAGGGCTGAGGTTTCCCGGCGCGAACTTATCGGATCTCCCCGAGCACTGGAAAAAGAACTCGAGACCATAGAGAAGTCTACCGATAAAGCGATCACGGAAATCCGCCGCTTGTTAGCGGATAATCAGACGCCAAGCGATCTGGTGGCGGGGACCCTTGAACGAAGGCTTCGAGAGGAGCTGGAAATCTTCCGAGCACGAGCGGGACTAAAGCTTGATTTCCGATGCGATATCGGCACGCACAGCCTTTCGCATGCTGTCGAACGAGAGCTCTATTTTGCTTTGCGCGAAGGGCTCATCAACGTCATTAGACATGCGCGGGCGTCAGAGCTCAAATTGCGCTTGTTTCAGGACGGAAATACCTGTAGGGCGACGCTGGAAGATAACGGAGTTGGATTTGATGTGGCCGCTACTGAAGGTGGCAGCCACTATGGCCTTCGAATCATGAAAGAAAGGATCGAAAGCATCGGCGGCGATTTCGTGATCGATACGGCTCCTGGCAGAGGCAGCCGGATTTCGATTGCCATCCCTACCAGCGACAAGAGGTGATGAGGAGAAGTAAACAGACCCTGTTCGGTGTGGCGAGCCACTGAGGTGGCTTTTAACTTTAAAGCGATTCGAATTGACGAGCACTTCTTCAAGCCGCACGTCCTATGAAGCGGCAAATCGCTAAGTTCTTTCCAAAACATTCTGTCGCTGCTTTGACCCGCTCGTTTCACTTACGAAGCAAATCCCCGCGTGCAGAAGCCGCGGGGATTGAGTCTTCACTTATCCGTGGTTGCGGCGGTCGCAAACGGCGTCGATGAGAGCGGGTTTTCCCCGTTTGACCTGCTCGATGGCTCGTTTGATCGCCGGCCCGAGATCGTCGGCGTTCTCGAATGGTCCTTCGGCGTACCAACTCATCGAACGCGCGAGTCCGGCGAAGTCCGGATCAGGACCGTAGAGATCCATTCCGATGTGCGCACGGGCCGGATCGGTTCCGCGGGTTCTGGCCAAAACGAGCTGATGGTTCCAGTCATTATAGTAGGCGCGGTTGTTGAACATGACGACAAGCATCGGGATTTCGTATTTCGCCGCGATCCAGAGCGACCCGGCATCGAACATGAGGTCGCCGTCGGGCTGTAAATCGACGACCAGCCGTCCGGTCCCTTTGTTGGCAAGGGCGACTCCAAGCGACAGGCCGATCTGCGTCCCGGTGCCGAGTTCGCGTCCGCCGTGGCAATACGGCCGATCGAAGTTCCAAAGCTTGTGGCCCCAGCTGCCCAAGTCCCCTGCCGTGAGCACCCAGTCTTCGCCTTTGATGGCGTCCCACACTTCGAGCGCGAGGCGCGGCACGGTCATCGGCTTTGAATCCCAGTGCTCCTCGGCCTGCTTCCGCCATTTAGCGCGGGTTTCCGCGTGACGTTTGCCGATCTCTTCTTTCCGCTTGACGATCTTCTCGGCGAGCCCTGGCGTTTTTGCGATGCGCTCTTTTAGAATCCTTGTCAGTTGCGGCGTCGTGGTGACCGGGTCCGCGGTCATGCGCTGATGCGCATAGAACGGCCGTGCATAGTCCATCGACCACTTGCTGATCTCGATGTCGGTAAAGCCAATGTCGATCCAGGTGGCATTCGGACCAACTTTGCTGACAACGGTACGCGTTGCGATGTCGCGCACGTGGGTCGGCTTTTCAAAGTCGGCGATGTCGAGAGTGAGCACGACGTCGACGTCTTGGTAGCAGTTGTCAGGATCCATGGTGAGGTTGAGCGGATGAGCGGTCGGGAAGTTGAGGCGGGAGCCCACATCCCACACCGAAGCGCCCAAGGTTTCCGCCAACTCAATGACATGATTCCAGCCGTACGGCGGTCGGGCGGCAAAGTCGGCGATAATCGCGACTCGAGTCGCCCGGGTGAGAGTATCGGCGGCCTTCGCCAATGCGGCCGGATCAGCGGATGGGGCTGTGGGAACGTCAATGGCACCCACTGGCGGCATCTCGACGTCGTGATCCAGCTGCGCTTCCTGCAGGCCAGCGTCGTAACACATATAGATCGGTCCTTGCCGCGCGCTCATCATCACCGAATAGGCCCGAGCGAAAGCGCCCGGCACGCCATCGACGGTGGTCGGTTGGTAATCCCACTTGACAAAATTGCGGATCGCTTCGCCCTGCACATTGGCCGTGTGGATCCAGTCGATGAACGGGCGGCGCTTGGGCTCGGCCATCGGCCCGGTCGCGCCGATGATAAAGACCGGCGCGCGATCGAGATAGGCGTAATAGATACCCATCGGCGCGTGCAGCAGCCCGACCAGGTCATGCACGATGGCGATCATCGGCTTTCCCTTGGCGCGCGCGTAGCCATGGGCGATCTGCACCGCGATCTTTTCGTGCTGGCAAAGCAGCATCGGCGGGTCGTTTTCGCCGTAGTTGACCAATGAATCGTGCAGCCCGCGATAGCTGGCGCCCGGGTTAAGCGCGATATATTCGAAGCCGTAGCGCTTGATCATATCGACGATAATATCGGACTGCCATCGTCGATCGGATTTTTTAATACTCTCTACTTTCGCGGCAGGCTTTGCCATGTGAAATTCCTCCTTGGATGAGTTCAGTGTTTCACTACGAAGAACGCGAAGCTCACGAAGACATTTTCTTTGGTTGTGCTCTTTGTGGTTAAGTTTCTCTTCCTTTGTACTACTATGGTTGAAAATTTTCGCCATTTGCGCAAAATCACGCGGCCAAAGCTGTGAGTTTCTCCGTGCTTGCGTTGCGCGCGGCCAACAACGCCGTGATGACGTTCCGACCTTTTTCAGTAACGATGTAACGATGGGT
>DASQUN010000289.1:0-5754 GCA_035641275.1 Candidatus Udaeobacter sp.
ACTCGCCCCAGAAAGCTTTCGCTGGAGTGGCGAACAAAACGCTCTTGTTCCCGCTGTTCTTGGCCGAAGGCTTTAACCACGCGCAGGGCGCTTAGCGCTTCCTGCACTACTGAAAACGCAGAACTGTCCGAGCGCGTAATATGCCACCATTGGTTGCGAAGCCGCGGATTAAATGTTCGCGCGCCGAGATACAAAACAGGTGAAATTGCGATGGCGACCACCGCCAACTGCAAGTCGAGCCTGGCAATAATGTAAAACATCCCGGCGAGAGTCAATCCTGCAGCGATAAAAGGTATGAAACCCTGAATGGCTATCCACTGAATCGCTGGAGCATCATACTGGATTCGGTATGTGGAATCAGTTGTTCCTCTAGTATCGTGATATGAAACCGAAAGACGCTGGACGTGGCGAAACAGTTTCGTTCGGAAGGTCAATGTTAGCTTTTCCCCCGTATAGGTGCGCAACCACGTACTTGCGACCCGTTGGAGTCCACCGAGGAGAGCAATGAACATCGTTAGAACGATGACAAATGTCAGCATGCCAGTAGGAGAGCCAGTGAGAGACGTAGGTATCACTGCCTCTAGAAACGCGGGTATTGGATGAGACCCAATGACGCTATCGACGGCAATTTTCAGCGGCAATGGGATCAGTAGAGAGACGGGCGTTGCCAACAAAGTTATCAACAGAATGCCCGTTATGTGCAGGCAATAAGGCCTTACTTCAAGGAACAGCCGGCGGTAAAGCTCAAAACTACTGTATGTCTTTTTGTCCATCACGTATAGCCTCCGAATGCTGGAAGGTGCGAAGGACTGCGGCAACGGCGCTCCCGCAAGCACGCAGACTGTATATAGCTAGAAAAAGGCTGAACAGACCCAGGATGGCGGAAGCCATCCATGCGTTATCAAGCGCTGCCGCCGCGGAAAGAGAAGCGAATAAAACGGGAAGAAGCAACTCCAACAGTGAACACTTTGGCCAGAGCCGAACTCGAACAAATTGGTTACCGGCGCCGTGATCCTCCACCGCCATGAGCAAGCGTGCGAAGCCAAGCAAGCCCGCACGCACTTCCAAGTCCCATCGATCGTAATCTCCGCCTCGCCGAACGTAAACCCCCGCCCTTCGTATATCGGCTTCAAAAGATTTCAACCTTTCATTGGGATCGCGCCAATATTCGGTCCAAACGGCAAATTTGCGCGGCCAAGGCATGGTAAAGCCAGACGCGTTATATCTCCAAAGAGTGAGGCCGGAACGCAGCCGTCCAGTAAGCCGCGCTAGAGGCTGGAGTAGATGAAGCAATGCTGTTACGACGCGCAATTTAACCCACTCAGAGCGGGATCTTCGGGAGGCTGGAAAGCAGACTCGTGACGAACTTACCACGGCTTGGAAAATCGGTGCGTACAGTACTAGCCCTAGGAAAGGGAGCGCATAGAATAAGGGAAACCAAAGGAAGCCGAGTGCACAAATCGGCGCAAGCGCCGCGACGGCCAAGTGCCATTCCGGCATGGACAACCACGATTCCAAGGCCCCCGCGGGTGATCGGTAAATAGACTGGAAGGGCGCGCTTCCCCACACGCCATGATAAACCCGTCCTTGGCTCCATGCCTTGTATTGGTGGCCATTCCCGTATACGCGGCCGGCCCACGTGACATGGCCGGCGAGATTGTACTTCTCCGGCCATTTCTTCTCCAAGAAGGATTCCGCTTTGCCGTAATTGTGCTGCTGCTTCCAATAGGCTCGAATGGAATTACGCCGGTGGTGCCAAACCATCGCGCCTGGGCTGTATCCGAGGGTCCAGCCGTTTTGCTGAAGGCGCCAGCAGACATCCACATCGTCTCCCGCAGTGCGAAATTGCGGGTCGAACCCCCCCATGGCCTCCAGAGCGGCTTTGCGAAAAGCCATATTACACCCGGGAATATGTTCGGCCTCACTGTCGGACAGTAAGATATGCACCGGGTTTCCTGGGGAGTGGGCGACGCACTCGGCAATAGCCCCATCGCCGGGCGGCGCGATGTTCGGACCGCCGACTCCAACATGTTTTGTATTCATGAACGTACCGGCAAGGTAGTGTAGCCAGTGGGGATCGGGATAG
This sequence comes from Candidatus Udaeobacter sp., assembly GCA_035641275.1. Lineage (GTDB taxonomy): Bacteria > Desulfobacterota > Binatia > UBA9968 > UBA9968 > DASQUN01. The sequence goes on from DASQUN010000289.1 coordinate 2,087, forward strand.
GCGTCATCATCGATATACGCAACGATTTCTCCGGTAGCTGCCTTCAGTCCCGTATTGCGCGCGGCAGAGAGGCCACGATTTTCGGTTGTTATCACTCGAAAGCCGTAGCTATGGGCGATCTTTGCGGTGGCATCCGTTGAGCCATCGTTCACCACGATGACCTCGTAATTAGGATATTCGAGCCTTAAAAGACTCTCCAAACATTCAGAAAGCGTGCGGCTACCATTAAAGGTACATACGATGACAGAAATCTTCGGCCAGCGGAGTTCCTTTGCAAAGGGGACTTTGGTGAATGCCTCCCGGACGGTTTTGAGAGCAGGTTTAGGACGACGATCCCGAGCGGTGATGCCAAACGCCCAATCTTCGACTTCGGCACCGGCCCTGTGCCACTCATCAGTCCACGAAAATATGAAGGCCCCTGCACAGCCAGGTGCGAAGGTACTCCGGAGTTGCCACTCGAGCGCTTGGGCCTGAGTCGCCTCTCCGTTTCGAAGGCTGTCGAGGCCAATTTCGCTCATGAGTAAAGGTCGATCGCCGGCGATATTATGGAGTCGTGCCAGGTAGGCCTCAAGGCGATTTTGCGATTCAAGGTAAACGTTGAAGGTCACAAGGTCTAAGAAAGGAAGATGAAGGTACTCCGTTGTCGGATAATTCACATAAGTGATGAGGGCGTTTGGGTCTTCTGCTTTCACCGCCCAGTACAATCGCTCGAGGTAACTTTCAACTCGCCCGCGGCCCAACCACCGAACAACCGGCGCCGCGATCTCGTTCCCGAGCGCATAGCAAAGAAGAGCGGGATGACCAGCACAGTTACGTGCTTTGTTTCGAATCAATTTTTCGATATCCGGCGCGCCCTTCCGATCGATGAGATAGCCGGCAAATTGTTCGGCAGAGAGCCCGACCATGACCCGAAGACCATGCTTTTGAGCGATGTCGAGAAGCTCGCGCGGCGGCGTTGTATGAGGAATACGAACGGCGTTAAGTCCGTTCGCGGCCATCAGAGAGAAGTCTCTCTCCACGACCTTAACATCATGGTATTCCTGACCATTTGGGCCCGGTCTGAATGCTCCATAGGTGACTCCACGGACCCAAAATTTATCGTTGCCGACAAATAAGAATTTACCCCGCACATGTGGCCTTTGAACTTTGCCGTTCGAGCATACTTGATGTGGCGGTAAGAAACGCTCGTACTCGACTCCTTTTAAAAAAAACTTTTTGTCATCTACGAAAAACCGTTGCTGGGACGCAACCTTATCCGACTCGGCTAGCGGCGCGCGGCGCAGCTCGATGGATGAGGGCATCGGCATATTCACAATGGGCTGACTCCTTCTTTTGCGATTACGGTACGGATAACCAAGCCGAGACGGGTAGTAAAAAAAGCGGGAATGCTCTGCCCGGCCGAAAATGCAGAGTCCAGGCGCAACTTTGATGCCATATTGCAACAGAAAGTATTTCTATTGATTTTATGCGTGCTTGTTTGTGTTAGACTCCGAAATGATTACCAACTACTGCAGGATTTCTCCTACAATCCCCTGAAAATGATTTGTCATTGGAGACACACAGTTTGACTCTCACATCTGTTCAGTCCGGCCAGCCGGCTAGGGTGCGTTCGATCCGGTCCTCCGCTTCGGGATTGATCGAGCAATCGCTTTGACGCTATCTTTTGCCGTTAATTCATTTCTGCTGCCTTTGATGAACCGCTACAGCTGGCAAGCTACTTCCGCCGGTTTGTTAACGACAACCAACTATCGGCGGGCCAGACAAGAAAAAATACTTACGTCGCAAGAGTGGAAAGAACCCGACACCGGAAGGTTAGATCTTCTCGTGGTTTATGTTAGACTGCCCATCACCAGCTCGGATCGCCGAGGGATGAATCGATGTATCCTGTTCTGTTTCAATTTGGGCCTTTAACTATTTACAGTTTTGGCGCTTTCATGGCTCTTGCCGCGCTTTCCGCGGCCTGGGTTGTTCATGTTGAGCTCAAGCGACGCGACTACAATCCAGATTTAGCTTCCACTATGGTTTTTGCCGCCGCCATCGGCGGATTACTGGGCGCCAGAGTGCTTTTTATCATCGAAGATTGGAGCAATTTTCTTCGCGCGCCAAGCGCGTATATTTTCACCGGTGCGGGCTTCACATGGTACGGCGGCTTCTTAGGCGGTGTTTTAGGCGTCAGTTGGATCGTGCGAAAAAATAAAATACCGTGGCTCATCGCGGCTGATATCGCGGCGCCGGCGCTCGCCATCGGCTATGGGGTTGGACGACTCGGGTGTCATGTCGCCGGCGACGGGGACTGGGGAACAGTGACAGATGTGCCTTGGGGCGTCGCCTACACGAAAGCGATCATCGGGTGGGTCGATCCTTCAACGGGTATCCCGTATCCTCCGGGTGTGCGTGTTCATCCGACGCCAATTTATGAATTTCTCGAATCATTACTGATCTTCGTTATCCTTTGGACGTTGAGAAAAAAGGACTACGCCCCTGGCACTATGTTTTGGCTCTACCTTGCGCTCGCAGGCTTAGCGCGCCTGGTGGTCGAATTCTGGCGAGTGAATCCAGTTGTTGCCTTTGGCTTGACCGAAGCCCAATGGTTTAGTGCGGTGATGATGCTCATCGGCTTTTGGCAGCTGCTTAGACCGGGACGCGATACGGCAGTTTCAACAACTTAACTCCACGCTGCAGGAACTTGGTTTGGCTAAAGAGCTCGCTCGCTGCTAGACTTCGCTCCAATGCGTTGGATGTGGCTCGAGATTGCTCCAAATGCGGGGTGCTGACAAACACCGGGCCAATAGACATGACGGGTAGAGAGGCCTGGATGCAACCCTGCTAATTATTTTTGCGAATTCGGTGCTTTTCCAACCTTTTGCTCTCGACTTGCTCTCGACCAGCGCTCAATTCCGCCTGTGTCAACAATTTGTCAAGCATGCCGTCGCTCAAACTGCACTGCTGCGCGGCGTGAATAGAAAGAGATGAAGACGATGGCTAAGGTCGCTAGGTGTTGGCATGGGGCGGGGTGCGATTGCCGGGGTGCTGATCAAGAATGCCGAAGCGCTGGAGGTTCTGGAGAAGATCGATACGGTGGTGGTCGACAAGACGGGAACATTGACCGAGGGCAAACCTCACGTGGCGGCGCTGCTTGAGCCGCGCAACCATGCGCAACGTTCGGCAGAATCTATTCTTTGCGTTTATCTATAATGTGCTGGGTGTTCCCATCGCCGCAGGGATTCTCTATCCCTTCTTTGGCTTATTACTGAGCCCGATGATCGCGAGCGCCGCAATGACGTTAAGCTCTGTTTCCGTTATCAGTAACGCGCTCAGACTGAATCGGTTGCAGCTCTGATTTATTGTCGACGAAAGGAGTGGAGTAAACACGATTCAGAGACCGACAGGTCGAGGCTCTTGGCCGACAAGGGCCTCTACCTACCACGCCTGATACATCACTTCTAAGACTCGGTCGTAGGTCTCCGCGTTATCGATTCCTTTGGCCTGAAGCTCGGCACGACAGATTCCGTTGCAGAAACCGATGGCTGCTTGATTAATGATCATCCCTTTCCCGTTCATCGTCGGATGTCCCGTTAGCCTCGCATGGCGAAGAAAGAGCGTTTCTTCGGGAAAGTAGATGAGGTCATAGAAGCGAACCTGCTTTGGTACCGCCGTCGCGAGTTTGA
>DASQUN010000290.1:0-4561 GCA_035641275.1 Candidatus Udaeobacter sp.
GTTCGAGCACCATCTCGCACGTAGCGATATCGACCTGCCACAGGCGGCAAGCCTGCGCGAGTGTCAGTTGCAGCCCGAGCATTTCGCGGTATTCGCCCCGAACACGCGCGACGATGGCATCAATGCGTGGCGCATCGCCTCCGTCGCGAAGATTGTTTTGACTGGCCATGAGGGCAGTCTTCACAGCTCGTGTTCCGCCCTGAACCAGTCCTCCGACTCGCGGCCTGGTTCCCTACCGCGCTCTTCGAACAGCTGGTAGGCGCGACGCGCGATCTCATCGTGGGTCGGACCGGACGCGAGCCGCTCAACGGAACTCGGCGCGTTTCCCGTTGCACTTGCCTCGCTGGCAGGCGTGTCGCCAATCTGATTCAGCGGTTCTCGATCGTTGCGGCCGCGCGATACAGACATAGATCTATTCCTTTCAGGATTTCCCATCTTCTGCAGCCGTCATCACCAGCCGAGGACGCCCGCCAACTGCGAACGCCGTCCCCACGCAATCAGGACCGTCAAGGCCAGCAGGACGAGGGCCGGAATCACCGGTGTCGCGAGCACGGTGAGGTGGGACATGACGGCTCCAGCCATGACGCACGCGAGCAACACGGCGCCAAAGGCGGCCTTCCCGGGGACGAGCAGCAGGAGAGCCCCCAGCACTTCAAGCACACCGGTGACGTAGCGGAACCACTGACCGATGCCAACCACTTCGAAGAGCGCAATCATGTCCGCACTCCCCAGGAGCTTTGCCGATCCGGCGGCAATGAACGTCAGTGCCACCAGCACTTGCAACGTCCAGAGCACGATGTTTAGAGCCATTCCGGGCGTGGCGAGGACGTTATTCGCTGTCCGGGCGGTTGTCATGATTCCTTGTCTCCTTTCGATGAGTTCAGGGTGAGCACATCCGGAACCTCGCGTCGCCTTGCATCATGCGAGCAGACGCATCAGGCGGTACCGCGTCGTAGGCGCCGCGCGGGGTTCCGGTTTCGTTCATCCCATGTCTCCTACGGGCGCAATCCGTTCCTGAGCCCGAGCTGAATTCGATCTCGCTTACGTCGATCGACACGACGAGGCGCGTCGGCGCCGCACTCCCATCCGGCTGTCGGCCGCCCTGCACGAGGTGAGCGGAGACGGTCTTGAACCGGCGCCAATGGGCGAGACCACCATGCGCGTCCATTGCGAGCGTTGCGAGATCACTCATGCGCTGTTTCCCTGGTCTGTGCTTCGGTGAGGCAAAGCGAACGCCAGGTGAGGCGAGTCGGCCTTGTGTTGTGGATATGTCCTATGCGGCCACAGACTTGGCGACACCGCGCTGACGACCGATGCGCGGTAGATCAAGTGTGTCGTTGGGTGTTAGCGGACAGTGTTGCGTGTTCGACGCAACGCGAGGCTCACGTGAGGTGCGCGCCGCCGATCCAGTCTTGCCCACCAGCGCGACTGTGTGAAGGTCGCCGATGATGCCGTAGTCTTCAATGGGCGCGTAGCGGTTGGCCATCATCGGAAGCGCCTTCCCTCGATCGAAGCACGCAAGCTCAATGTGTAAGGACCGGTATGACGCTCCACTCAAACTCCTGCACGCGCGCTTTCTTTGGCCGTTTCCCCGCGAGCTCCGCGAGTGGGGCCTCCGCGAGTGGGGCCGCAATGGTCAAGCAGGGAGGCGACGAGGGGCGGTCCAGCCTGTCTGGTGGCTTGCCCTAGACCACGGCCAGTGTCCCCGTCGAAATACTCATAGAAGAGGACGTAGTCACGCCAGTGCGGGTCGTTTGCATAGCGCGCGAAGGAGCCGCGGCACGGACGCGGCTGGCCCTCTGCGGGACGAACAATGAGCCGAGCCGCTCCGCCCGCTCGTGTGCCACCTCGGATGGTCGCGCGAGGACGGCATGTATTTCAGGCCGTCCCAGGGCTCACGCGCAACGCGCGGGTCGGCGAGCACCGACCAATCTTCCTGTCACCGGCGGTTGGCGATGATCGTCGGCCGCTGCGGCGCAGGCCCGACGGTGTCGCGCGGCGCGCCTTGGGCGCGCGCGATGGACGGACGAAACGCCGACACGACAATCAGAACAGCGACCGTGAACCACATCGGAGGTTGCCAAAGAACATCGCCAGGCGCTGCGGTCGTCACTGTGGACTACTTTGTTGCTGCGTAACCGCCGAAATATTTGATCGGCGACCAGGCTGGAATTACCTCCGGGAGTTTTGGAGCTAAGCTGCTGTATTTCCCGGCGCCAAACACCACTCTTCCATTCACAACGGTCAGTACCGAAGACAGATCCTTGATCTGCTGCTCTGGTATGGCAAAGTAATCGCCGCTCAGCAAAGCAAAATCCGCCAGGATGCCGGGGGCGATTTTTCCCTTTTCATGTTCATCATGACTGAACCAGGCGGCACCCAGCGTGAATAGCTTCAGCGCTTCCTGCCGTGTTAGACGATTTTCTTTAGCCAGTATTTCCGAACCTGATACAGACTTACCGGAAACTGTCCAGCCAATACCGATCCATGGATTAAAAGAGGAAGCTCTGAATCCGTCCGTAGTCATGGCCAACGGAATGCCGCTATCGACCAGGCGCCGCAACAGAGGTGTCTGCAAAGCCTTTTCCCTGCTGTAGGTCTTGATAAAACCATCTCCATGTAACGCCATTTTGTCATCCAGGGCGATGCCGCCACCCAGCTTTTTGACCCTTTCAATGTTTTCCGGGCTGATGGTTTCGGCATGCTCTATACTCCAGCGCAAGCCGTCAAGAGGTGTTTGTCGATTTACCTTTTCCAAAGCATCCAGAAAAGGGGAAATATTTTCGTTGTAACTGATATGCATGCGGAAGGGGATTCTTCTCTTTACCAGTTTGGTTACATCTTCCTCGATGTATCGGCGCATCGAGTCCTTATCAATGATAATTGCTGGTCTATCAAAATTCTCGTGATCATGTAATGCCAGCCTCAGCACTTCACCGGTACCTTCATACTCATAACCATGCTCCATAGTCGGATGAATATTCTCACCCGGGCTTATCGGGGCTTTTCGTGTTATGGCTTCAATTTCCGCATCTACCAGGGTACCGCCACTCACATCACTAAATTGCAGATCAATAAAGGGGACCCGGATGTTTAGGCGATTGTTCTTGATCAATGACTGGAGAGGTGCGAATGCTTCCGGATAGCCCCAATGGCTTCCGGCATCAATAACAGAGGTGACCCCAAAACGATTCAGGTCATTGATAACATAAGTGAGCGAATTTACCTGCTCTTCAAAAGAAGGCTGTGGTGCCATTCCTTCCATCGTTGAAAACGTAAAAGTGTAGGCATCCACCACCCCGGTATAATTTCCCTGACTATCTTTTTCCAACACAGTACCAGGAAACATCGGGAACCGGGGAGTACCAACTCCCACCGCTTTCATGGCAAGCTCATTCAGAAAAGCCCGGTTGTACGCGTACTGCACAATAGAGGGTCTATTGGGTACGGCTTTTCGGAGCTCTTCCATGGTCGGGTACCTGTTTTCCTTGAACTGGTATGGCGACCAGCCACCGATCACTTTCACCCATTGTCCTTCCGGCGTCCTTTTTGCCTGCTCGCTCAGCATTTCCAACGCCCGTTCCAGGGTAGGTACCCCGTCCCATCTGACGTTATAGTTGTAATTCCTTTCATTCAGTACATGGACATGCGCATCCATCAAGCCCGGTATTAGGCGCCTGCCGTCTGCATCAATCACCTTGGTGGTGTTGTCTTTCAGACCAAGAATTTCGGCATCGGTGCCTACGGCATAGATTCGTCCCCTTTTTACCGCCAGTGCAGATGCTTCCGGTTGGGTCAGGCTCTGTGTGGTAATTCGTGCGTTAAAGACAATCATGTCGGCGCCGATAAGAGGCCGGTCAGATTGGGCTCTTACGGCGACGATAGTCAATGTCGCTGCCAGTGCCAGTAAGCTGCTTAGTGTTTTCATTGTCTGGGTCCTTTCATTGTGTAAGGTATCTGTCGTGATCAATAGTGCTCTCGTTCTTTGCAGGACCTGCTGACACAAAGATCCGGATACGTGAACCCGCTACGCTGGGCGAGCCGGAAGAGTCACTCGGGCCCACGTCGAGAATGGGGTCGGTTGAACGCCGGCGATCGTGTTTGCGAGCGCAATTCGATCGGACGAATCCGAACCCAGGTAGGTTTGAGCCTGGAAGTACGCCCACGTCGCTGCTATCTCGGCGGCATCAGGGAAGAGAGTTGCGAAGCCCTCCGTGGGGACTTGTGTAAATGAGAACTGGTGACCTTGCTCGTCGGTCAACACGCGTCCGATGATCACTTGTACGGTCTTCTGCGACACGTCGCACCCGAGCATCAGCGAACACCGTTGATCACCACGCCGCCGTACACCCGGTGTCCATAGCGATCGTCGCGGCCCAAGAACGCGGCGCCGCCGTCCTTGCCTCGCAGCGCGATGAAGCGGTAGTCGGCGCGCAGGCCCCAACGGCCGTTCGGGGCGTACCACTTCACGCCGCCGCCCGCATTTCCGGTTAGATACGAATCAGTCTTGACAATGTCGAGCTCCGGCCGATCGAACACCGTGAGCCCGCCTACGCCGCCG
>DASQUN010000291.1:0-12369 GCA_035641275.1 Candidatus Udaeobacter sp.
TTACGAAATCTAAAATCCAAAATCGAAAATCGAAAATCGGCAGGCGCTCGCAACAGACAACTGCCGCGATCGACATTCACGCCCACTTCGTTCCTGAAGAATATCTTCGCCTCATCGAGACGGAAGGAGAACCTCACGGCGTGCGCCTCCGCCGGGATTCGAACGGACCAATGATCATGGTCGGCCAGGCGACCATTGGACCGATTACACCGCACTACCACAATCTAGAGGCCCGGCTGAAGTCGATGGACAGGCAGAGAGTAACGGTCCATGCTCTTTCGCTCAACCCGCCGATGGTCTACTGGGCGAATGGCGCTCTCGGCATCCGCTTGGCGAGAATCGTCAACGACACGATGGCCGAGGCGAATCGGGCCCATCCCGACCGCTTCGTCGCCCTGGCGACGCTGCCGCTGCAAGATCCTCAAGCGGCGGTTAACGAAGTTAATCGCGCGGTCACAGAGCTTGGCTGCCGTGGCATCTATCTCGGTACCAATATTCGCGGGAAGGAACTCACCGATCCGTCATTCCTCCCGGTCTTCGAGCGCCTAGACGCATTGAACATGCCGATCTTTCTCCATCCGCTCAATGTCATTGGCGCCCAGCGGCTCACCGGCTACTACTTGCATAATCTTCTAGGAAATCCGTTCGACACCGCAGTCGCTGCCGCCAACTTAATCTTCAGCGGACTGCTTGATCGATTTCCGAAGCTTCAGATCTGTCTACCGCATGCGGGAGGTGCCTTTCCCTATCTCATCGGCCGTCTCAACCGTGGTTGGAAGGTGCGAGATGAGTGCAAGGCTTTGAAGAAGCCACCGTCGAGCTATCTCAGACGCTTCACCTACGACACGATCAGCCACGCTCCGGAGTCAATTAACTATTTAATCAAACTCGTTGGAGCTGACCGTGTGATGCTTGGCAGCGACTACTGCTTCGACATGGGCTACGAGCGCCCGGTCAAGGTTGTCACCGCCCTCAAGCTGAGTCGAGCGGACCAAGAAAAAATTCTAAGCGGCAACGCCGCGCGCTTGCTTCGGCTTGAGTAACTGCCCCACCCTTGTCGCGAGCAGTGCATCCAGCCTGGCGCCTTTGCCATTCTATTTGAACCCGGATTCCGCAGTTAAAAAATGAGCGAGGGGCAAACCTGGAGGAGCGAAGACACTAGAGTGCTCAGTTTCAAAGTTTTTTTGACGCTTGGCTCGCCGCCTCCATCGGCTTAACGCCGTTATGCAACGCACTGAAAGCTGCCGCCTTCTCAGAGGCAGAAATGCATTGTCTTCGCTGCGCAAGGTTTGCTCCTTGCTCATAACTTCTCGTTCAACTGCGGAATCCGGGTTGAACCGAAAGAAAAGGCACCAGGCTTGAAAATCTTTCGAGTTCACTTCAACGACTTGAAATAAAATTTTGCCGAGCTACAAAATTGGCAGTTGAAATATGAAGTGGATTCGGCGGGCCGGCATACCTCATCCCATTTACGGATCCAGCCAGTAAGTTGTTGTCAAAAAGGAGGCAAGGAATGCGAGTTATAGGAATCCTTTGTGTTGTCGCGTTGTGTAACAGTCCCGCGATAGCACAGCATGAGCACGGAAAAGCCACCGGAAAAGCGAGTGAACCTCACCCCGGCCTGGGCAACTATCACCATCCGATCACCACCAAGAATCCCGAAGCTCAAACATACTTCAATCAGGGACTAACGCTACTGTACGGCTTTAACCATGACGAAGCCGGCCGTTACTTTCGCCGCGCCGCCGAGCTAGACCCTGAAGCGGCAATGCCGTACTGGGGGCTCGCGCTTGCCATCGGCCCAAATTATAACGATACCGCGGTGGATGAGAACCGTGCCAAAGCCACCTACGAAGCCGTGCAAAAGGCGCTCGAGCGCGCGCCAAAGGCGAGCGCCCGCGAGCAGGACTACATCCGCGCCCTGGCGAAGCGCTACCCGTCATCGAACGCCAAGTCTGACTGGAAGCGCTTCCACCGCGATTACAGCAACGCTATGCGCGAACTGGTAAAAAAATACCCGGACGATCTCGATGCGACCACAATGTTCGCTGAGAGCCTCATGATGCTCCGGCCCTGGCAGCTTTGGACGCTAGAGGGCAAGCCGGCACCCGGCACGCTGGAGCTGGTCGCGGTGCTTGAGTCCGTCTTGAAGCGCAACCCAGATCATCCGGGGGCGAACCACTTTTACATCCATGCCGTGGAAGCTTCGCCCAACCTCGAACGTGCCATTCCGAGCGCGACTCGCCTTATGACGCTCGTGCCGGGCGCCGGACACCTGGTCCACATGCCTGGGCACATCTTTCTTCAGACCGGTGATTACGAATTAGCCGCCAAGACCAACGTGAACGCCGCCGCGGCCGACAAGGCCTTCGTCCAGCGCACCGGCGCGACCGGCGTTTACCCGCTGATGTACTGGACACACAACATTCATTTTATCTCTTACGCGCGCGCCCAGCAGGGTCGTTACGACGAGGCGAAACAGGCAGCGCAGGAAATGGTCCAGAACGTGCGCGACGCGGATTTGCAGATGCAGATGCTCGAGGGATTTCACCTATATCCGTTGATGATCGATCTCCGCTTCCATCGGTGGGATGACATCCTCAAGGCGCCAGCACCTACGGATGAGCGAAAGCTCCATCGCGCGTTTTGGCAGTACGCACGGGCGATGGCACTGACGGGCCAAGGTAAGCTGAATGATGCTGCGGCGGAGCAGAAGCAATTTGAATCGCTACGTAAGGCGGTCCCGTCCGAATCGCAGTTCCTGATCAACAACAAATCCTCGGATATCTTGGCTCTTGCTTCTGCCACGCTTGACGCACGGCTCGCCTGGGCGCGCGGAGAAAAAGAAAAGTCGATCCGCGAATGGCGTCGTGCCGTCAAGCTTGAGTCCAAGATCCAATATGACGAGCCGCCCGCGTGGTTTTACCCGGTTCGACAGTCGCTGGCGGCCGCGCTACTGCGCAACGGACGGGCTAAAGAGGCAGAGGTCATCTTCCGACAGGCGATTGAGAAGCACCCGCGCGACGGCCGGCTTCTCTTCGGGATATGGCAGAGCTTAATAGCGCAAAAGCGCAGTAACGAAGCCGCGCTCGTCGAACAGCAGTTCAACGCCGCGTGGAAGGATGCCACGTTGAAATTGCAGGTCGAAGACCTGTAATGGACAAAGGTTTGCGTCTTTTTTAGCCGATCTGACGGATAATGCGAAACCGGGAATCCGCCACGCTCCAGAGTCATTCAATGCTCTCGTGAAGCTAGTCGGCACTGATGGCGTGATGATGGTAAGCGACTACTGCTTTGATATGAACTACGACCGCCCGGTTAAAGTCGTCACCGCTCTTAAGCTGAGTCGTGCGGACCAAGAAAAAATTCTCAACGGCAACGCCGCGCGCTTGCTTCGCCTCGGCTAGGTATTCTCCCGCCTCTGCTTAAACAGAAAGGTATCAACCGAAGATCCAGAAAGACGACTGGCAACGTATCACTCAGGATCAAGGAAAACAGGCGTATCCGTTAAGTTTCATGTCAATCTCAAGGTCACAATTTACGGTGCCTATTATTGTTAATTGACCACCAGTGATATCTTCGAATAGGCCCTTGTGGGGGAGGCTGATATTCGCCGTAGAAACTTCCACAAAAGAAAAGCTAGAACCACCGTTTGGACACGCCGATATTGGGGTAATGTTTCCCCGGGTTATCAGCCAAAGTTCAGAGTGATCGTCGCAAACTACCGCGTGTTCAAAATTAAGTGGATCGTTAGGATCGGTTGAAATATTGTTACCCATAATTCCACATTTAGCGTTCGCATGGTTAGAAAGGACCAACTGAACGATACCGAGTGTCTGACCGGTGAAAAGAAAATTGTTAAATATTTTCCCCTTAACGGATACTGGTTGACTTCCGGCAGGACATTGTTGAGCCAGCGAGTGACTTACCAAAGCAAGCACGCTGATTACGGCTGCTATAAACGCCATCATGTATTTTCGTGTATCCATTTTGACCCCTCAATCTTGTTAAACAGCACCGACTGACCAACACACCTCGACCGAGTATTGTTACGCCGCTACGGGAGCGGTTAAATTAGTCGAAGTCAGAATATTAATCAAGTTTTTTTAGAAAATTCGGTCTAAACCGCTTCGCGGTGGGTGGGAGGTCAATGCGCTTGCGCGATAACGCATAACTAGTTTTTCCAGAGCTGCTTGAAAAAACCGCTCTGTTCGAGCTGGTTTTCAATCTGAAAGCGGCCAAGCAGGTCGGCTGACGATTCCGCCGAACGTGCTGCTGCGGGCGGATAAGGTGATCAAGTAATTCAAGCGGCGATGTTAGGATTGAATTGATTTCTCCATCAATTCAGTTCGACTGTGTCGATAATGGAGCGCCACGGTCGGACTCACACCGCCCTCTCCTGAATGGAATCCAGGCGCAACGTTTGTCGCATTCGTCCGGAAACTGCTTTTAATCAGGCGCAAACAGCGATATGCGAAACTGGGATTAACAAGCATCGGACCTGCTATGAATCTCGAACAGCTAAATGATCTAAAACGGCTCCTGGTTACCGCCTGTAGGGTTCTTGATAATCAAGGTGTCACAGATGCATTCGGACACGTCAGCGTACGAATTCCTGCCACTGATACATTTTTGATTCCTGCCTTTACAAATCCCGGGTTGGCGCGGGAGTCTGATCTCCTCACCTTGGATTTCGATGGAAAAATAGTCGAAGGAATGGGCGTGCCGAACCGTGAAGTGTATATCTATTGCGAATGCTACCGACGGAGACCCGATGTCGGAAGCGTCTGTCATGCACATAGTCCAATGGTCAAAGTCTTCGCTTCACTGGGCGAACCGTTAAGGCCCATAGAGAATTCTGCTTCCATCTTTGCGCCTGAGACGAGCGTGTTTACTCACACCTGCAGCACATGGGACAGCAGCGCGTAGTAGACGGACAATTGCCGGACAGTAGAAAAAATCTGCTCTACTTCAACATAGTTAGAAGGGCCGCTCTAATTGACAATCACTCGGTCACCGAATGCGCATCAGTTGAACTGCCGCTGAATTGAAGCGTCGTTCAGTTGAATCCTGACAGTGTTAGGGTGTCTGCATGCTAGTAATTGAACGTCGCTCTCTTCTCGCGAAGATCTTGCAAGAGAGCATCGAAGGACTTCTTGTTTAAAACCCTATCGAACTGAGAACGGTAATTATTGACCAAACTGATACCCTCTACGATAACATCGTATACGCGCCATCCCGCCGGGCTCAAATAGAGGTTATAATCCACGCTGTACTCGCTGCCATCTTTCAATCTCGTCTTGGTACTGATCTGGAGATTCTCACCGTCAAGGATTTCTTTTACATATTGAATCTTGGCATCACCGTTCTTTTCCAAAGTTCCCATATACCTATGTTCCAAGAAATCTACGAAAAGGGGCGTAAATTCTCCCAGACGATCTTTATACCTGCGCGCATTGGCCCCAAGTGAACGCCGCGACATTTCTGGAAAGTCAAACAGTTGCTGCAGGACAGCTCGCACGAGTTTTCTTCGTTGAAACAAGTGCTCATCGCCCGCCAACTTCGGATCGGTTAATACTTGCTGCACCCTCGCGAGATTCGTTTTCAAATACTCAAGCCCTGGCGAATCCGCACAGACAGACCGAGAAAAAGCCGTTGCAAGTAAAAAAACAGAGAGCCACAAAACATCAACTAATCTTTTCTTCATCGTATCTTTGTTTCTTCTTGAAACTGTTAACGCAAATACTCCCGGTATCTCTATGTGACCAAGCGTCACCCACCTATTGGAGAGTCGATAGAGCAACGCGGATGCCGGACCCACTAGATGCACTAATGCTCGTGGCTGGACACGCAAGTTTTAAGAAGTCGTAATTCGTCGTGTGCCGAGACGGGTCTGGACGCCTCATCTCCCGACCATTAGACGACTCAGGACAGCCTAGCCCGTCCTCATTCCAAGGTCCTGGTCAAAAGCAGAAGACAGGGACAGTGGAAGAAATAGCGAGATAGGGAATTGAATTAGAAGCCATCATGGAGGGGCCAAAAAATTTACCGAAAAAACATTCCAAAAAATGTTGCAGTTTCAGGTAGCAAACCTTGTCAGGTGCATTGAACCGTAGTTTGCTTTCTCAAGACTTTATCACTCTTCATCGGTCGATGTTACGTGCTTAGTCTCGCAAAAAGGATGATCGAAAGAACTCGTAAATTCCTCAGCAGATGTACTACGTTCAAATAGGGCATTTACAATTAGCCTGACGCGTCGTTCAGTTAATCTTAGCCACAGCTGGTTCTGAATGAGCATTGGCGACCCAAACCGCTTTCGGGTAGCCACGTTCAGCACGTCACGCTGTTTTCATCAGCTCGTTCACCATGCGGCGACGGTCTATGACGACAGCTACGAGCTGTGGAGATAGTCGCTGGATTCAGTTTGTCCCACCGTTTTCTAGCGCATTCGAACGCATACGGACCAAATCACCCGGTCTGCTTGACTCACGTATCCTACCGGGTGTAGTTACGCCTGCCACTGTAAAACTCTAGATAACTCCCATGCCATTTACGCCCGTTCGTGGCGGATCATATAGCGGTCCGTCGCTTGCTCTACCTGAATCAAAACAATATGAAATTACTTCAAAGAGTGCGAGGCCATACAATTGCCGGCCAGTTAAAGAACGAGAATGGATTGATTTTAATCGCAGCTCTTTGCTTGATTGCGACTCTACTTTTGGTCGGAGTCTCTGCTTTCACTGTAACATCGACAGACGTAAAGATCGGTAGTAACTTCAAGACGAACCAGACCGTATTACAAGTGGCCATGGCGGGCACAGAACAGGCGCGTGAGACGTTGCGGGCGCAGAACTCCGCGAGTACGACCAAGACAGACTTTAGTGAGGAACTAGCAGCCCGAGTCGGCGCCAATGGCGTGCTTAACGGTTATACTTCTTCCACTGACGACTCGGCTCTCGCGTCTTCAAGCACTTTGGTGTCGGGCTACACGTTCAACGCTTATTTGACGAACGATTCAACCGAGGGATCGTTAAATACAACCGATGCCGATGGTAAAGCCGTAATAACTTCTGTTGCCACCGGACCGAACAACACTAAAGCAATAGTTACGACCACCATCCAGATATATTCACTATCCGCACCCGGCCCGGCGACGATTTACTCCAAGGACCCCCTTACGGTCAGTGGTAGTTCGATCACAATCAGCGGCAGCGATGGGAGCCCTGAGTGCGGTGGCAACGCATTAGCGCCCATTTATACAATGGATCCGGCAACAACGACTGAAAACGGTAATCCGACGCTAACTGGCACGCCACCGACGCCGCAGCACGGCACGTTAGATATTGATCTGGACACCTACGTTAGCACGCTCAGCGCCGGCGCGGCTTATACTCTGACCGAGGACGCTTCGAATGCGACCTACGGAAGTTCAACGAATTTCGTTACGGTTTACGCGGATGCAGAAGCTACCCAGGCTGATGGCGAGCTAAAGCTCAACAATGTAACCGGCTACGGCATTTTGCTCGTCAAGGGCGATCTCGACTTAGCCGGAAATATCACGTGGAATGGACTGATCATTGTGACCGGGAAGATTAAAACAACCGGCGGTGGAAAAGATGGTAAAAACATCCAGGGTCAAATCTACTCCGGCAAGAGCGATATCGGTGACTCGGCCGTCAGCGGGTCGGTTACCGTTGGCTATCATAGTTGCAATATCAAGAATGCGCTTTCGAGCCAGCCATTGAAAGTCCTCAATTGGAAAAATAGCTTCTAGCGGCGAGCATTATGAACGGCTTCGACGGCCGCGCTGATCTCGTGAATGTCGTTAAATTCGCGGGTGTAATCGACGACGTACTTGCTATCGCCGCTGATCTTGTCTTTAAAGGCTTTGATTTCTTTTAAGAGCGCGCGAATCTCCTCGGTAAGCATCATCTACTCCCTTAGACTTTTCCACTAGCCCGATTGAACTCGCCCGGGACCAGATCATTGGGCTCTCTTTTACCGGCGCGCCACCCATACGTGGATAAAATCTTAAAAGGCAGTAAGCCCGCAGACCTGTCTGTGGAGCAGCCGAAGAAATTCGAGTTCATCATCAATCTGAGAGCGGCAAAGCAGATCGGTCTCACGATTCCGCAGAAGGTGCTGGGGCGGGCGGACAAGGTGATCAAGTGATAGCAGAGCAAGCGGCGGCAGCATCGAACTGACGCGTCGTTCACCTCAAGACTGGAGGCGCCGAAATTGCGAGTTAGCGGATTACATCGCGCTACGACGTTCGTATGTAGTGTCGCAACGGTTCAAATAGATAGTAATATTGATCCAGGAAGTCGTCTTCGGTATATCGACTCAATCCTGGAACCAAGGCATCTTGCTTATTCTGGTCAAGTTCGTATTGTGCCTCGAAGCTCAGATGTAACGTAAACCCGCGCCTTGTTCCCCATAAATCTACCTCAAGCCCTGCTCCCTCTTGAGGGTTATATTTTGCATTCATGTTCACAGTGGGCTCTTCCTCACACCAGGGACGATAAATCGGCTGCCCGTCAGGGGCTGCGAAAAAGGAGACCAATGCCGTCGTTTCGTCCACTTTTTTAATGCTGAGCCGGTTGCCACTCTCGTCATTCCATTCACCGATGTAGTTGTCGATATAGGAATCTAGGATCATACTGCGCGCGGGACGGCTGGGTATCTACATCAGTGAATTTCATCCGCTTCCATCAAAAAATAGGGCTACAGACGCATTATGTGAAACTTGAGAAAACATTCAAGAGATTTATGCTCGGGTAACGATGCCACCCTCTCAAGTTGCTGGCGAACTGGCCTGCCGAACAGACGTTGCCAAATGAGTCATAGCAATGTAGTGCCGATCACTGTAGTCCCAATTCGCGCCTGTCTTATTCTCCTTTTCAAAACCAATCCGAGAGGAGAATTTTTATGCGACAGGTTATTAAGCGATTCCTAAAGCATCTCGATGCGGAGAAAAACGCAAGTCTTTCCACAATAGAGTCATACCGATACGACCTCCATAAATTCTACGCTTACTTAGTTAAACGACTAGGAAACAGATTCTTGCCGGGAGATGTCACGCGCGACCACATACGAGATTATCTTACGTGGCTTTCAGAGGTCGGTCATCAAAAGCCTAACGGTCCCTCAGCACGTGCGCGGGCGCTCGCGGCTATCCGGTCATTCTTCAAATACGCCCATCGTGCAGGCCTACTAAGGGAAGATCCAGCCGCAGATATTCTTCTGCCGAAAATAAGAATGGGTGAAGTCCGCGCTCTATCTCGGGATGAGTGTGGGCGTCTTTTGCGAATTGTCGGAACCAATCCAAGCCCTTTTAGAAAAGTGAGAGACATGGCAATGATTGTGACATTCCTTCTAACCGGCGCCAGGCTGCGGGAAATTGTCTATCTTGATAAGGACGACCTGGACCTTCATCAATCGACGATTCGGTTGCATCGCAAAGGCGGGGAAGTGAACATTCTTCCTTTGGCCGATACCGCCAAGATAGAACTCAAGGCGTATTTGAAACAGCGGAGGCGCAGGAACCGGGCAAGAGCCTTATTCATATCTTGCCGGAATCAAAGAATTTCACGCGGGACTGTTTGGTATCTCGTGAAGAAATACTTGAAGAAGTCCCGAATTAAGACGCACGGCATGGGACCAGATGCTTTGCGCCATACGTTCGCGACGCTGCTTTTAAATCAGGGAGAGAATCTAAGAGTCATTCAGAGTCTTATGAACCATAAGAGTCTTGCGACGACAGCTCGGTATCTGCATTCGCGAAACCAGGAGTTGGTAAAAGCGGTGAACGGCTTAACATTGGCGGGCGGCTAGAATGTGGCGTCGTTCAGTTCAATCCCGACAGAGGAATAGAGCTGCTAACGGGGCCCGCTACTAGAACTCGCCATAATTCAGTTACCTGTACTTGACAAGTTCCGATATTGGACGGATGATTCGGCGCATGTGCAGAAGAGTTTTAGCGGCTTTGCTCATCATCGGCTGGGTTAGCCTTTCAGGCTTTGACGTGGTCGAAGATCTCGACGAGGTTCCCGGTCAAGTCGCAGTTTCCGGCGCTTCCCCCTGGAATAATGCGAAGGCCAAGTCAGGTGGATTGGGAACCCTAGCTAACAACATCGTTGAGTCGGCAAACCGAATACTACGGGATTACGCTACTCCTGTTACTTTCACCGCCATCATTCTGGATCTCGACGCTATTCTCGATTTCCGAAAACACTTCCCGCTTCATAAACTCTATCGCGTGTTCCTGATCTAAACCCCAAGTTTCTTTTCTACATTTCTACTCGGCGTGCAAGCGGACCCCGCAGCTCGCATGTCTTCAATACATTCGTGGCAAGTTTGGCCCACAACCAAACGCATTAGAAAGGGACTACAATGGAAGATTTTCCGATTTTGTTAAAACTAGTGATTTGGCTAGTCGTCGGCGGCACCATAGCATACGCAGCGGGGGCGGCGATCTACACCGCGATGATCGGGTAAGTATAACGACTAAGCACCATTAGTAATCGGTACTCTCGGGCGCCGGTGCGTAGCCAAATAGCGCGCCGTTTCCCGCAACGATTTGGAGCCACGAAATCAGATCGTCAAAATGCGCTCATTCCCAATACTTTGTTCGCATTTTCCGGTGCGTTTAGCCCTATACGCCGTTCTCGAAGCAGTGGCACTCCAAGCCATAGTTGTTACCGTTACAAACGCCGGTCCAAAGGTATTTGAAGAAGATGGGCCGATTGAATGGGTTCACTTCGGGCTCATGATAGCTACTGGTGCGATGTTCTTATGGAATTGGCAGGGGAACGGTGCCTACCCGGCTGTGCTTCTTTTTTGCAGCATGCTTGCGTTTATTGCAGCGCTACGAGAACTCGATCACTATTCCGAAGTCATGCTGTTCAGGGGCGCGTACAAATACCCTGTCGCTTTGATAGGCGTTTTAACCGTCGTTCTCGCGCTCTACCACTTGACGAAGGATCGCCAGAGACTCTGGCAAGAGATAAGTGCTTTTATAAAGCAGCCACCTTTTCCCTTGCTTGCATTCGGATTGTTTTTAGCTGTTATTGCTGCTCAAATTTTGGGCCAAGCTGAACTGTGGCACGCGCTAATCGAGCCTACTACAACAGCCCGTACCGCGAAGAGAGTTCTTGAGGAGACGGTCGAAACCATTGGCTACCTAACTCTGTTCTTCGGCGCTATAGAAACTTCCTCACTCAATGGCATTCAAGCACTCGGAGATAGCTAAACTCTTTAGCTGCCTGGGCAAATATGCGCTCAGCTAGTGCTGAATGTTCATTCCGCGGATCTGTAAGGGATTGAAACGCCAGCATCAAATTCTGTAGCCTCGGGTTTAAAACCGTTAATAGCTCGACCATGCTAGGGAGAAAATGTGTCTAACATAGCAATTGAAATTTTGGCCATATTTCTACTGCTGATCGCCAATGGCATCTTTGCCATGTCCGAATTCGCTGTGGTGACCGCGCGTAAGTCGCGGTTGCAGGAACTGAGCGACAAGGGAATAGCCAGGGCACGGGCGGCGCTGGAGTTGGCCAGTAATCCCAATCGGTTCCTGTCGACGGTGCAAATCGGCATCACGCTTGTCGGTATTCTCGCTGGTGCGTTTGGTGGAGGCGCTCTCACAGAATGGCTAAGCGCGCAGCTAAACACCCTTCCTCTGATCGCGCCTTACAGTCGCTCGCTTGCTCTTGGGATCGTGGTCCTTAGCATCACTTACTTCTCAGTCATTATCGGCGAGCTGGTGCCTAAACGGCTTGCTCTGGGTCATCCTGAAACAATCGCCATGTATATGGCCCCGCCCATGCGATTGCTACTCAGGCTCTGCGCTCCTATCGTTCATCTTTTTAGTTTCTCCATCGACTTAGTATTTAGATTTTTCGGCAAACGGTTTGACGAACAGACGTTAGTCACTGAGGAAGAGATCAAAACGCTGCTTCGAGAAGGCACTAAGGCCGGAGTATTCGAGGAAACGGAGCAAGACATGGTCGAAGCCGTGTTTCTGCTCGGCGACATGAGTGCGAGGGGCTTGATGACGCCGCGAAGTCAGATAGTTTGGTTCGATGTTAACGACTCTGTCGAGCAGATTCGAGTAAAAGTCTCTGAGAGCGGCCATTCGCGTTTCCCAGTCTGCGAGGGAAGCTTGGACAATGTCGTTGGCGTGGTGCAGGCGAAGGACTTGTTTGCAGACTTTCTTTCGAGCGGGAAAATTGCCCCTCAAGCGGCCATGCAACAGCCTGCCCTCGTACCTAGAAGCATGCCGGCGCTACAGGTTCTTGATCACATCAAGAAATCAGGCAGCCACATTGTCTTGGTAGTAGACGAATATGGTGGCATCGAGGGACTGCT
>DASQUN010000292.1:0-3119 GCA_035641275.1 Candidatus Udaeobacter sp.
GATCCAACGCGCGATTCAAGGCTACCTGACCGGCTCTCCGACATCGGCAAAGGCAATTTTCGAGCAGCTGATGAGGGGAAGGGATTTATCTTTGAAAGACGCCTTTTGTCGAGAATGGGACATGGCGCTGAATTTTTGCCAGCGATCGGACTTCCACGAAGGCGTGCGAGCCCGCTTGATCGACAAAGACCAGCGGCCGCAGTGGAATCCTCCCACGCTCTCCGCTGTGCCGAAGCGGCAGATCGAACGGTTCTTCTCTCAAGACCATGGCCAATTTCATCTCCTCGCACAAAAGTTTTCCGCGGCCGGGCTCGACTGAGTGTGCCAATGACGACCTAACCGCGACCGCTTGACAGCGGACTGTTGTCCGCGCAATTCTACTCACGGTAGCCACATTATTTAGAGCATTGAACGAAACATGAGTAGGAGCCAGACAGTGGAGATCGAATTTCCAATCATGCGCTATGATATTACGATGCCTCTGCTCGAGGGGCGCGTTGGAGTCGACGGCGTGAAACTCAAGCCGGTCAAATCGTCCTCGATGATCAACCAAGAAGATCCGAAAATGAAAGCGGGCGAATTCGGGCTATGCGATCTCAATATCGGTTACTTTTTGCCGGCCATCGAAGCTGGCTGGGAAATCATTGGACTCCCGGTATTCTCCAAGCGCAAACCGGTTTATCAACTCATATTCTGTCACGCGGAGTCCGGCATTCGTTCGCCAAAAGATTTGCAGGGGAAGAAAATCGGCTCGCGCACCTATCGAACCGCACTCACCGTATGGGCCCGAGGGTTGTTGCGGGATCGATATGGCTTGGATCTTTCAACGGTCCAATGGGTCGTACAAGCGCGAGAAGTTTTTCCGATCCACGACCCAAGCGCAAAGATTGCCTACGTCGACGGTCAGAAGAACATGGTCGAGCGGTTAATCGGCGGCGAGCTTGATGCGCTCATCACGGATATTTCCGACGCGCGACTATTCCAGATTCTGGAAAGTTCGCCGAAAGTAAAGCGGCTCTTTCCGGATTACGTTATGGAGGATCAAAAGCTATACCAGGAGACCGGCATTTACACTCCCGTGCATATGATCATAATGAGTCGAAAGCTCGACCGGGAGCATCCCGATCTCGCGGCGAAGTTTTACGCCGCATTTGAACAGGCGAAGCAAATCGCCTATGACGACGTTCTCAGCGACCGAGGTGGCTTCTCCGTTGTCTATCTCAGGGAGAGAATGAAAGAGCAGATCGAAACCTGGGGCGATCCATGGAAGTACGGACTCAAAGCGAATCAATCGACTATTGACACCTTTATCAAATACAACGTCGAACAAGGCATGATTCGTTCCCTACCGTCTTACGCGGACATCTTGGCTGCTGGAACGTTCGACACCTGATCCAAACTTCAGAGGAAGATTTATGCTTTCCAAGGAAGACAATGAATTGTTAACCCAAACCGGTCCGGGCACGCCCATGGGCCATTTGATCCGGCGCTACTGGATTCCAGCGCTCTTGTCGGAGGAGATTCCCGAGCGCGATTGCCCGCCCGTGCGAGTGCGCATGTTAGGCGAGGAGCTGGTGGCCTTCCGCGACAGTCAGGGCCGCATCGGCTTGATCGGCGAACGCTGCGCCCACCGCGGAACGTCGCTCTATTTCGGCCGCAACGAGGAGTGCGGCCTGCGCTGTATTTATCACGGCTGGAAATACGACGTCGACGGCAACGTGCTGGAGACGCCGGCGGAACCGGGCGATAGCGACTTCAGAAGAAAACTGCGCCACACAGCCTATCCAACGCACGAAGCCGGCGGTGCGATCTATGCCTATCTCGGACCGCGCGACAAGACCTCTCTCTTTCCCGACTATGAGTGGGCGCAGGTGCCGCTGAACCAGACCTACGTGACGAAGTGCCTATTGGAATGCAACTACCTCCAGGGGTTGGAAGGCGAGTGCGACTCTTCGCATCTTTCCTTTCTCCATCGAGCGGTCGATAACGCGCGAAATCAGCCGCTTTACAAAAGCGACACCGCGCCCTTCTATGAAACGGAAGAAACGGACTTCGGCGTGCGGTTGATCGCCACGCGAAACGCCGACGAAGACCAACACTATGTGCGTTTCTCCGCGTTCGTATTGCCGGTTTACGGCTGCGTTCCCGCCGGCAGATCGACGAACGAGCTCGATGGCTATGAAATCCATACGTATGTCCCGGCCGATGATACCCATTGCTGGCGCTACGACATCGGTTTCCGCCGTACCCATGCGGTGCGGGAAGAAGAAGTTCATCGGCGCAAGCAAATCGGTCCGGATTATCTCCGCATTCGAAACGCGCGCAACAATTACCTGCAGGATCGGCAGATGCAGAAAACGGTCAATTTCACGGGCATCGAGGACTTCCTGAACCATGACGCCTGTGTCACCGAGAGCATGGGGCCGATCTTCGACCGCGCCAAAGAACATCTCGGCGTCAGCGACAAAGCGGTGATCGCCGTAAGGAAATTTCTTTTGAGCAGCGTGAAAGCGCTGCAGGCCGGTAACGAACCACCCCACGTTGTGCGGGAAGCACAACGTAATTGGTTTCCTCATATCGACTGCTTCGCCTATCTATTGCCCCGTCATGTGCCATGGCGGCAGCATTTTGACTATTTGACGCCGTCAGCGGCGAAAGAGAATCCCGCCGCGTTCTCATCCAAGCCTAGGGCCGTCTCCTAAATGGCCTACGCCGCAACCCGTTGTTTGTCATTTTTGATGCGGCGGCAAGGCGAGTGGTTGATCCTCGCAGCGCTCGGTTGGATTTTGCTCTTGTCAGCCGCTTCCGCTTTCTCGGCAGATCTCTCGCCTACGTGGAAGCTGACGTGGGAAAAAACCGTCGAGGCGGCAAAGACAGAGAGGCAGATTTCAGTCTATGGCAGTGATACCTTTGAGCTTTTTTTGAAAAGCGCCTTCCAGAAAAAATATCCAGAGATCAAAATAGGTTTTGTTGGTGGGCGGGCGCCCGTTGTCGGTCCGAAGCTGATTACCGAGCGACGTGCGGGAAAATATCTCGCGGATGTCATTCTCACCGGACCAGGAACTCCCTACAGGATCTTGCACAAGAATAACGCGCTGGAGCCGATCGGGCCCGCCCTG
>DASQUN010000293.1:0-4490 GCA_035641275.1 Candidatus Udaeobacter sp.
GACCGTCGCCGCCGGCGGCGGCGCGTCGTAAGCGTAGACTATCGACTCGCTTGAGTGGTCGCCCATATAAAGCAAACCGTCCCCAAGCGCGAAATGGATCCAGATGCCGCCCGGCGCATGGCCGGAGCGGCCGGCATCAACACGTACGCCGAGCACATCGGCGATTCCGCGCACGGGCAACGTCCGTCTCTCTATCGCCGGCGGCAGGCCCCGCGCGACGATTTCTGTGGCGTAGACGGGCGGATTACCGAGTTTCGGCAGCAGGGAAAGGCCGCCGGCATGGTCTCTGTGGCCATGACTCAACACGAGCGCGTCGATCTTTCCGATGCTATCGACGTTGGGGAGTAACCCGGGTTGCGGTCCATAGCCGAGATCAAGCATGATGCGCGCTTCGTGCCCCTCAATGAGGAAACACGCCGGACCTTTGCCACCGGTACCGGAGATGGCTCTAAGAATCGGTGCGGAGGTGTCCATAACAGCGAGTCGGCAGCTGGATTATCCAAGAGCCAACTAAAACATCGAGGGCGCGGACATAGTATCTCACGCGGCGACTGCCGTGACAAAGTCGGCTCTGGTCGGCAAGTCATGCTCAATACTTTCGCCCGACCGCCCCAGAATACATGGCGCTTCGGTTGATGTCAGTCGGGGCCGCACACCGAGTTTGACCGACATCTTAGGTTTTCCGCCCAGGCGAGTGCAGTTCTCGGCTCTCGTTGGGGGTTGCGGCTAGCCCGAACACCTAGCTGAACTCCGGACGACAAAAGGTTATAACATATTAGGAGTTCGTCCATAAATCGCGAGCGCAGAAAAGCCCCGACTGGAGATAACCGTTGGATAGCGTCTCTAGCTCCTTGCCGTCTCTGATACGAGCCATGATGCGCGCGGATTTTTATCCGCACCGCTCCGATTCGATAGAGCTTCGACAAACGCACATTTCATACGTCCTTCTGGCCGGAGATTACGTTTACAAAGTCAAGAAGCCGGTCCGTTTCGCTTTTGTCGATTACTCGACCCTGGAGAAACGCCGCCACTTTTGCCGCGAAGAGATCCGCCTGAACCGCCGGCTTGCGCCGGCAGTTTATCTGGACGTGCTCGCCATAGTGCAGAACAGAAGACGGTTTGCTTTGAGTGACTCCCTTCAGCAAGGAGGGCAAGTCTTCGAGTATGCCGTGAAGATGCGCCGGCTTCCCGAAGAGTATTTTCTCGATCGACTGCTTAAGCAAGGAAAAGCTCGAAAGGGAGAGCTCGATCGGATCGCGACGAAGCTGGCGGATTTTTACGCCACTGCGGCAACCGAGAAAGCCCTCCTTTATGGATCTCCGGAGGTGATTCGACGCAATCTAGAAAAGAACTTGAAAGAGGTCGAGCCTTTTATCGGCGACACCCTGACGTCGGAAGAGTATAGAGGAATACAAGATTATAATCATAATTTTCTGACAAACAATGGCGATCTGTTGGAGATGAGAGTTCGAGACAATCGCGTGAGAGAAGGACATGGCGATCTCCGCGCGGAACACATCTGCCTTGACGATGATCCTGTGGTCTTTGATTGCATTGAGTTCAACGAGGAGTTTCGCTACTGCGATGCGGCCTCAGAAATTGCGTTTCTCTCCATGGACTTGGATTTTCTCGGAGCGCCCCTGCTTTCGGAATATCTCGTTACCTCTTTTCAGATCCTCAGCCGCGATCCCGAGCTGTTACGCCTCTCGCCCTTATATAAAGGTTACAGAGCCTGCGTTCGGGGAAAGGTCGAAAGCCTGAAAAGTCACGCAGGCGAGATACCCGAGGAGGAGCGTGAGGAAGCCAAGAGCCGAGCGCGCCGCTACTTCCATCTTGCCTATCGCTACGCAAGCGGCCCTTTATCTCCCGCCCTTCTTATTGTCTGTGGCCTGGCCGGATCAGGAAAATCAACGATTGCTCGAACCCTCGGCGCTTGCACTGGTTATCAGATGCTCAATTCGGATGTCATTCGCAAGCAGCTGGCGGGCATTCCGTTAACGACCCATTCGACCGAGGAGTACGGAAAGGGCCTGTATAATCGCTCATTCAACGCTCTCACTTACGATACGCTTCTGAAAC
This sequence comes from Candidatus Udaeobacter sp., assembly GCA_035641275.1. GTDB lineage: Bacteria > Desulfobacterota > Binatia > UBA9968 > UBA9968 > DASQUN01. The sequence continues at coordinate 2,080 of DASQUN010000293.1, forward strand.
AAGCCGAAGAGTGTTTAAAGTCGGGAAAGGGCGTGATCGTTGACGCCACCTTTAAGGACCCGAAGGACAGACGACAATTCATGGATCTAGCATCCAAGCTGCGGATACCCTGGCTATTTATCGATTGCCGAGCAAGCGAGGAAAAAACCCTCGAGCGTTTGAAAAAACGCCAGCAAAAAACCGACGAGGTTTCCGACGCCACGGTTGCGGTCTATCTCCGCCAACGAGAGGAATTCGCGCCATTAAATGAGATTCCCGACTCGAAGCGGATCATGGTGAACACCGAAGGCGATCCTGATGAAGCCGCCGGCCAGGTTCTGGATTCTGTCCGCCGAGTTCTTTCCGCTTCGAAGTAAACTTTCTGTGGCGTCCTGAAATCGGGTCTCTCTGGTCACTAGTGAATCTGCATCCGACATATCGTCGCGATCAACGCGGCGCGAATGACGAACCGATGTCCACAACATCGCGGCAAGGTTACCGGAAGGCGAATCTCGTGATGCTGTGCGCAAGGGTTGCGGTACCGCGAAGCAAGCTAAGCGCAGTCTTCAGCCGTTTCGGGCAACCGCGTCCCTCTTCCTCGTCCACTCGTCACAACAGAGCAGCGTGCCGGCCCTATTCATTCCTGGACCCCACTTCGATCAGACGGCCAGCGGAAGGATAATCGTAAACGTCGAGCCTTTGCCGTACTCGCTTTCAACCGTAAGGTCACCGCCAAGAAGGTCAGCCAGTCTCTCAGACAAGTAGAGTCCAAGGCCAGTTCCTTCATGCCGTTTTCGCAAGCTACCATCGATCTGAGAAAAGGGCTGGAATAGCAACGGTAGCTCCTCCGGTTTGATGCCGAGGCCGGTATCAGACACGCTCAGTTCTATTGTGCCCGGCATGATCCGACAACGGATGCGAATCTCGCCGTGATCGGTGAATTTAACCGCATTGCTGGCCAGGTTTAAAAGAATTTGTAAGAGCTTTCTTCTGTCCGTGACGATCGGCGGCAGATCCGGTGGAATCTCGCGAATGAGCTTGAGTCCTTTGACCGACATGACGGGCGCGACATTTTGCGTGACCTCCGAGATGATCTCTTCGATACGGAACGTGCTTTTGAGAACCTCCATCCGTCCGGCTTCGACCTTGGAAAGATCCAGGACATCGTTGATCAGCTGCAAGAGATACTTGGCACTGCTTAGGATGTCGCCAAGGTATTCCTTCTGCTCGGCAGAGACCTGACCGCCGACTTTGCCGTCGTGCATGAGCTCGCTGAAGCCGATAATGGCGTTAAGCGGCGTGCGCAGTTCGTGTGACATGTTGGCGAGAAATTCCGACTTGAGCCGGTCAAGGTCTCGGAGCTTGATGTTGGCTTGCGTAATCTCTCGGGTCCGCTCATTGATCTTTTCCTCGAGCGATTCGCGAGCTCGTCGCAACGCCTCGTCTGCTTCCTTGCGCTCGGTGATATCCTCCGCAATCCCCGCAACGCGGTAGATCTCGCCGCGGCCATCCCGCACGGGAAAGGCTCGGTCCCGAATCCAGCGGATATCACCGTCCGGGCGCGCGATGCGATATTCCTTATCGTAGATGCCGGTTTGCTGCTCTCTCAGCGCGGCCTCGAGCACTTGCTCGCGATCATCGGGATGGATGGCGTCGAGCCAGTCGCGTGGCGAATCGTAAAGGCTGTGACAACTGCGGCCCCAGATCGTTTCGTACGCCGGGCTCACGTAAACGATGCGGTTCTTGTCCGGTGTGCTCAGCCAAAAAACTTCGCGTATGTTTTCGGCCAATTGGCGGAACCGCTCTTCGCTCTCGCGCAATGAGTTCTCGGCGCGCAGCCTTTCTGACTCGTGACGATGAATTTCCAATGCGAGGCCGATATCCGCCGCCAATTCATCGAGGAGAGTCAGCTCCTCGGCAGTGAAAAATTCGCGCTCGCTTGAATAGAGATTAAACGTTCCGATCACCTCATCGCCCATCCGAAGCGCGAAGGCGGCGGATGAGCGATAGCCGCGTCGCAGCGCCTCATCCCGCCATGGAGCCGCGCGCGGGCTGCGCTCGATATCGTTACAGACTATATGCATGCCTTCGCGCGCGGCGCTGGCCGTGGATTCCTGTTCGTCTTGCGGGTAGCCGGGGACGATCGTCAATTGCTCCACATACCCGTTGCTGAAACCTGCCTGGGCGACAGGTTCGACCGTGCCGGTCTCCGGATGGATGCGTCCGATCCACGCCAGGCGAAATTCGCCTTTCTCGACGGCGATGCGGCACGCGGCGGACAGCAGAGTTTGCGGATCGCGTATGCGCACGATGGCCTGGTTGATATCGCTCAGAACAGCATAGATGCGGTTTAACTGCCGAATACGGGCTTCGTTCTTCTTGCGCTCGGTAACGTCGCGCGCCATCAAGACGGCGCCGGCCCGTTGACCGTT
>DASQUN010000294.1:0-2561 GCA_035641275.1 Candidatus Udaeobacter sp.
AACGGTAGAGCAACGGTGGTTCGTCGGTGCGCACTGTGACGTCGGGGGCGGTTATGCGGATCGGCGGCTGTCGGATCTCGCGCTTAGGTGGATTCAGGACAAAGCCCGAGCGCTCGGGCTTCATCTAGCTCCGGTGGACGCGGGACCGGACAATTATCGGGGGCCGTTTACGGACTCGTATATGGAATTTCTTCACGGCCTATACGCGAAGAAAAACCCTCGGCATTATCGTTCCATCGGTGCTACCGAGTTCGGCAACGAAGCGGTCGATGATTCGGTGCAACAGAGGCGCAAAACGGACCGAGGCTATGAACCGCAAAACAACGGGCTGCCCAAACTAACCGAATGAGCCGTTCCCTAATCGATTGAAACAAGAGACTACGTCCTGTCACAAGGTTTGTAAGAGAATTCCAATGGCCTCCTGGCGTCATGCCCGCGAAAGCGGCAAGCCAGAACCCCTACTAAATCTCCCCCTTTGCAAGGGGAGACAAAGAGGGGGTCAAGGATTCCGGCTCGCGCTGGCAGCTCGGCCGGAATGACGTCTGAATTATTTAAGCTATTTAACTATTCGGTTTGCCATGCGGCTGCTCATTTATGGCTTTGGTCCGTACCGCGGCTTCCACGAGAACATCACCGAGAAGATTGTCCGCAAGTTCCCGAAGCGACGGTGGGTGAAGAAACTCATTTTCGCCGTTAGATTTAACAGGAGTCAGTTCATCAGCGCGGTCAAGAACCATAAACCGGATGTCATCTTGGGTTTGGGACAGTGCTCCAAGGGCCGGCTTTTAAGGATTGAATCCAGGGCAGTCAACAGGAAGCGAAACAATAGAACCGGGAAGGCAAAACCGATTCTTCAGGCCGGTTCTCCAAGGCTCGTGACCAACCTAAAGTTAAATCTCGGCCAGCAATCGAGATCTTCTGACGACGCCGGTGATTACGTTTGCAACTACTCCATGTATGTCATTCTCGATTTCATTAAATGCGATCGTCTGCCGATTCGTTATGGCTTCATTCACGTTCCCCACCGTTACGATTCAAGAAAAGCGACTCGAATTTTGCTCAAGGCTATTGAGCAGATAGGCAGCACAACGCAAAAGCGATGACGCTACTGGATAGATCTAGTGGAGCACGTACAAACCGCGGAGCAAAGAAGTTCTTTAACTTTCGCCTTTTCGCGCGTCTGTGTGCCCGCTGGATCCATGTGCGGCCTTGCCGATGGAAGCGGCACGATGAGTCGGCCACTTTACAAATTCCTCCTTCGTACTTAAATTTTCGGCCCACTTTATTCTTGAAGGAGACTCATTAAATGAACCGAGCTTTTCGGCTGATATCAAGCGAAAACGTACAGACAACGGCCCCGTCTCAAGCTGGCGCCCCGTCGGATGAGAGTTTGCTCGACGCGTATTCCGCCGCCGTCACGGCAGTGGCGGAGAAAGTCAGCCCGTCCGTGGTCAACGTGGAGGTTAAACACAACCCGGATCGACAACCGTCGCCGTCTCGGGAACCTATGGAGTTACGCGGGAGCGGTTCCGGTTTCGTGTTCACGCCGGACGGCTTTATTTTGACGAACAGCCACGTCGTGCATCAGGCGACCCGGCTTGGCGTTACGCTTTCGGACGGGCGCAGCTTCAAGGCGCATTTGATAGGCGAGGATCCCGACACGGATCTCGCGGTCGTCCGCATCAATGCTGATGGTTTGACCCCGGCCGTGCTGGGTGACTCAAAATCCATTCGGGTGGGCCAATTGGTGGTGGCAATTGGCAATCCCTACGGTTTTCAATGCACCGTAACCGCCGGGGTCGTCAGCGCGCTGGGCCGCTCGCTCAGATCGCAGTCCGGCCGGTTGATCGACGATGTTGTGCAGACCGATGCTGCGCTCAATCCAGGTAACTCCGGCGGTCCTCTCGTGACCTCTCGCGGAGAAGTCATCGGGGTGAACACTGCTGTGATCCTGCCGGCCCAGGGCTTGTGCTTTGCGATAGCCATCAACACGGCAAAATATGTTGCCGGTCTGCTTATCCGGAACGGCGAGATTCGGCGCGCCCACATTGGCGTCGCGGGCCAAAACGTCATGCTCCATCGCCGGCTCGTCAAGTCACATAGCCTCGCGGTTGCGAGCGGGATACTCGTGATCTCGCTGGAATCCAAGGGTCCCGCCCATCGTGCCGGGCTGAGAGAGGGCGATGTGATTGTGGCTTATGGAGGCCAGCGTGTGGCGAGCATTGACGAACTGCACAGGCTATTGACGGAAGACCAGGTCGGCGCAAAGGTTGAGTTGACGCTTATCCGCGGCGGCGAAAAGTTAACTCTTGAGGTTGTGCCGGAGGAATCCAGACGATTAGCGCACGCGCCACGGTGAGTCGTCGCCTGCAGCCGGCTCTAGAGCTGAACCCGAAAGCTGAAAAGCGCGATCGGGTTCACGCTCCGTCCTTCCTGCGGACTGCTCTATTCGGCCTCCGACTCTTCCTCTGCCTTGAGGCGCCGCTGGCGCACGGCATCGGCGAGCATATCGAGTAAATTATAGCTGTCTTCCCAGCCGACGCAGGCATCGGTAATGCTCA
>DASQUN010000295.1:0-4020 GCA_035641275.1 Candidatus Udaeobacter sp.
ACGGCGAGCGGATCTGACTTTGAAAGCGATGCCGAACAAACAACGAACCGCTTTTTTGCTCCGAAATCACCAGGGTCTGTCGATTCCAGATATCGCCAAAGTCATGAAAACCACCGAAGGGACGGTTCGCGTCTATCTTCATCGTGCCGTGGCGGCGCTCCGACAGAGTCTGGTCGAATTCGTATAAGGAGAGTTATCATGATGGAACGTGTAAACAAGCTCGAACCGGCGTGCCGGGATTTTGAAGAAGACTTGGTGCTTTACTATTACGGCGAAGGTTTAGAAACGGAACGGAGCCGAGTAGAAGCTCACTTGAAGCTATGTTTGCGTTGCAGTCGTTTTTTGGACGACCTGCGGAAGTTGTTGCCACAGATGGCAAGGCCGCAAGAAATGCCACAATCCTTTTGGGACGATTATTATCGAGAAATGGTCGATAAGCTCGCCGCTTACCAGGAGCGGAGAGGGTGGTGGCGAAACTTTTTGCTGCCCATCCAGTCTTGGGCGGTTCCCGCTTTTGGAACCGCGGCCGTTGCCATCTTCGCCTTCGTCCTGGTTATTGGCAAAGGGGATTTGACGTTTCAGCCGAACCGGTCACAGCCAGCCATTCCGCAGGAGGTTTTGTCGGATGCCAGCCAACTGGAGTTCTTTAACTCGATGGATATGCTGGAGTCGTTGCGTTTGCTGGAAGCGCTCGATGAAACAAGAACCGAGCCGCCGAGCAATCAAAATAGTTAGCCCTAGGTGATCATAGGGCGATGACCCAATACGATGGTACGAGAAAATGAGGATTGAAATATTGAAGCGAACAGTCATCTCTTTGGCTCTTTGTTTGTCATTGCTTGCGCCCATCTACGCCTGGGCATGGGGTAGCGGAGACGATTCACGTCAGCTCAGCCCGAAGGACCGAGAGAATGTTTTGCGCAATTATCGGCGCTGGCAAAACCTTCCGCCAAAGGACAAGGAACATCTCCGCGAAGAATATCGGCGCTGGGAAAATTTGCCGCAAGATCGGCGCGACAGACTGCGGCAGCGTTATGACGAGCTTCATAGGCTCTCTCCTGAGCAGCAGCGCCAACTCCGCGATCGCCTGAATGACAAGAGATCTCGCTATCCGAGAGAACGAGATAACGATTAGCTGCTTTCCTTAAACCTCCGCCGCGACCTTTGTTGCGTCGCTCACAAGCGGCGTTCGTGTCAGTTTGTCTGCTTTGTTGTTTCTCACAACGGCCCGATGTGTGGCCTTCCCTGAGGTCTCGCCGTTACTAAGTCTAGTGGGCGACAACGGTCATGACGCTGCATTAACAATTCTGCACGGCGCACGTCTAACCCGGAGGAAGACGGATCAGAACGGAGAAAATTATGAAAACTATGGCTCTATGGGCTTTGCTAATCGCCGCCGTGTTGCCCCTGACCGCCTGTCATTGGCGCCACCACCGCCATCACCGCTTTTCGGACGGCTACTACGGAAGGCACCTAGCACAAAATGACGTCAAAGGTTTCGAGTCGGGAGAATCCGGACGCGGCGCGTAGCCGGTTTGTGAGCGAAGCGCTATACGCCGAGTGACACGCTGTGATGGCTGAATTTGCGCGTAAGTCTCCGGCGTGAGATCCTACAGCGCGTAATAAGCGACGCAATTGTCCCAGAGGATCTTTTTCTTGTCGTCTTTTCCAATGGGCAGTTTGAGAAAGTGATCGACGGCTTCGGGGTATTTGGAGTCGCCGTGTGGATAGTCGGTCGAGAAAACTATGCGGTCGCTGCCCATGGTGTCGATAACCTGCTTGACGGTGATTTCATCAGGTTCCACTGACACTACACATTGGCGCTTGAAGTATTCGCTTGGCGCCATGCAAAGATCCGGCGCCCAAACGTCGCCTTCCCGCTCCCAGCCCGCGTCCAGTCGCCACAACAGCCAAGGCAACCAGCTGCAATTGGCTTCCAGAAAGGCCACCCGCAGTTTCGGGTGGCGCGCAAACACGCCGCCGGCGCAGAAGGAACCCAGGGCCAACATTTGTTCCATCGGCTGCGCATAGGCTCGCCGCAACATGAGATTGGGCTCCAGTCGTTCACCGATCTGTTTTTTGCCGGTTCCGGTTGATTCGTGAAATCCCAGAGACAAGCCAAGGTTTTCCAAAGCGGACCAAAGAGGTTCGTAATAAGCATCGTGCCACTGATGGTCAACCAATGGATTGGCCCGTAAGAACACGGCACGGAAACCCAGCTCGTTGGCGCAACGCTGCGCTTCGTTAGCTGCATCATTCATATCATAAGGCGAGATCATACCCGCGCCTAGCAGTCGCGCCGGGTCTTTCTGACAGAAGTCATAGAGCCAGTTGTTGTAGGCGCGCGCAATGGCAGCCGCAAAGCCTGCTTCCATGTCGTCTACGACCAGCGCGCGCAAGCCACGAGTCGGATAGAGCACGGCAACGTCGATGCCTTCGATGTCCATGGCTTCAAGCTGCACCTCCGCGGACCAGCCCCTCTCCGCGTCACGTCGGTAGATCTCCTGGTTACGTGCGAAATTTTGGCCGCCGACCGAATTGTTTTGCCTCGTTGTTTTCCTGGCCCATTCTCGGCCGTCGGGATAAACCATTCGAAGATCACGGACATTTTGGCTGGTAATGCCTCGTGGCGCCCGAGCCTTGTATTTGCAGTCGATGTAGCGCTCCCAAAGATCCGGCGGTTCCATGATGTGCATGTCGCTATCGAAAATACGAAAGCCCTGCTTGGCCATCTAATCTCCTCCTGCTTGCTTCCCCTAGTACAAGGACACGGCGGTGTCAATAAACCTGCCGCCGTAAGGAGGTGAAGCATCGCGGCTTGAACAATCAAGCGAAGCGATTCGGTGATGGTGGCAATGTATCGCCAACGGCGTTATAAACCGAGAATTGAAAAGGCCGAGGGGAATTTCGATGTCAACGACCAAACGCTTACCGGTTTTTGAGAAGTTCATCCAGGATGTGCGCGCCGCATGGGGTGTATTACACGATACCGAAGAACGCATGAAAGTCGTTAAGGTGTTGCTCGAAGGGCTGGTGAAGAATCCGAGCCTGAGAGAGCATTCCCAGGACTGGCCGTTCACAGAGGGCCACAAAAATCTGCTCTTATACGAGGACCCGGACTACCAATTCGTCGTGAACGCTGTGGTCCGTACGCCAGGACGGGATGGACGAATTCACGATCACGCGCACGCTTGGACGGCCTACGGCGTCCTCGATGGAACGGAGCGGCTCGAGCGTTACCGGCGCGTCGATCAAGGAAACAAAGAAGGATATGCGCTGATTGAATTAGAGAGTCTCACCGAAGGTTATCCCGGCAAGGTGGATTTGGTGTCCCCCTATGCGATCCACTCCGAGAAAGGCGGACCAAAGAGGTCCGTTGCGGTCATTGTTCGCTCCGAGCGGCTGGTCGGCAAAACGCTGCAAGGACGCTACGACGCCAAGAGGGACAGGTACCATCAGAGCGAGGGACCGGCGCAAGTCCCGTTTGACGTGGCGTAACGAGAATGAGATTTCGGCTGTGCGAGAATGTTGGTGCCGGAGGGGGGACTTGAACCCCCACAGGGTTGCCCCTACCGGATTTTGAGTCCGGCGCGTCTGCCATTCCACCACTCCGGCACGAGAATTACTAACTAATAGCGGACGATCGCTCGCCATACAAGACCGGTAGCCGACCTACCGAGGCCAACGGTCTAGAAAAGCAGCTTCCAGCAGTCTGTGAGAGAGCTTACGCCGGCGAGATTGGGATGCTTAATGTGCGCGAGTTGAGAATTGTTGCTCGCGGGCAGGATACAGCGTTCGAACCCTAACTTTCCTGCCTCTTTGACGCGGGCCTCCGCCTGTGAGATACCGCGTATTTCTCCGGCTAGGCCGACTTCACCAAAGAACACTGTTTTCGGATCGAGGACCTTTTCCTTGTGACTCGAAGCCACGGCCGCGATGATGCCCAGATCGACAGCCGGCTCGTCGACGTGGACACCGCCGGCGACATTTAAAAAAATGTCCTGGTCAAAGAGCTTGGCG
>DASQUN010000296.1:0-6734 GCA_035641275.1 Candidatus Udaeobacter sp.
CGAGGAGCTGCTGCAATTCGTCGGTCTGTACCCAAAGCGTTTCTTGCGCGCGGGGGACCTGTCGTTCGGCCAGCAGAGGCTGCTCGAGCTCGCGATGGCGCTGATGAGCCAGCCACAAATGTTGCTCCTCGATGAACCAACAGCGGGCATCAACCCAACGCTCATCAACGGTCTAATGAATCGGCTGCGGCGCGCCAACCGCGAGTTCGGCGTCACTTTGCTGGTGATCGAGCACAATATGCGTGTGATCATGAATCTCGCCGAGTATATCTATTGTCTCGCCCATGGCGAATTGCTGGCCGAGGGCGAGCCCGAGCAGGTCAGGAAAGACCGGCGCGTGATCGACGCCTATCTGGGCGCGCACTGATGAGTGAAAAAAATCATCCACCGGTTGATCCTGAAGCCGACTTTAGCGACGACGTGATTTCTGTCGACGAAGTCGCCCGCGAAGCCTCGCGCATTGCAAGCGAGGGACCGAGCCCGCAGCGCCTCGCCGAGCTCGCTGGCGGCAAGCCGCTGCTCGCGATTGAAAATCTGCGCGCTGGTTACGGTGAGATGGAGATCCTGCATGACGTTCATCTCCAGGTTGCCGGCGGACAATCGCTGTGCCTGATCGGACCGAACGGCGCCGGCAAGTCAACTGTGCTCCACTCGATCTACGGCTTCACCCGCATCTACAGCGGCGCGATTCGCGTCAATGGCGACGACATCACCTGGTTTACGGCAAACGAGAAGCTCAGGCGCGCCGGTATCGCCTACATCTTGCAGGACAATTCGGTATTCCCCGACATGACGGTCGAGGAGAACCTATGGATGGGCGGCTATCTGATGGCGAGCCCGGAGCACGCCAGAGAGGCGGCCGAACGGGTGTTTCAGAAATATCAGCGGCTGGCCGAGCGGCGCAAGCAATTGGCGCGCGTGCTCTCCGGTGGCGAACGGCGGCTTCTGGAGATCGCCCGCGCGCTCGTGATGGAGCCGCGAATCCTGCTCGTGGATGAACCCTCCATCGGCCTCGAACCGCGCTACATCGAGATGGTATTCGAGATTCTCGCGGACCTGCAACGCGGCGAAGGCAAGGCGATTATCATGGTCGAGCAGAATGCCAAAAAAGGCCTCGAGTTTGCCGACATTGGCTATCTACTGGTCTCGGGGTTCATCGCCATGGCCGACACTGGCGACAACCTTCTCAAGCATCCCGATGTGGAACGCCTCTTTCTAGGGGGCTGATAACACGACACTTTGTACGCAAAGAAGGATTTCATATTGCAATATTGCATTCTTTTCCTGGCGTGCCCTTCGGCTTCGCTCACGACATGCTTTGCGCCTTTGCGCGAGTCGTTCTCTTGGTCCCTTCTTGGTTCCGGCTCTGCCGCGCTGCGTGAAGTCGAGCTTATCTAATGGAGCCGCAACCTCGCGAACCGGCTGGCAAGCAGAAGAACATCTTGATGCTCACGTGGTCGGGCTCGATGGCGGCACTGGTAATTTACCTGTTGCTTCCCTGGTTCGTTAGCCTGCAGGGAATTTCTTCAGGCGGTGAGCCCTATGAAGGATTTCGGACGATCCTCTGGTTCTTAGCTTTCATCCAGGTTGGAGTGGTTCTCTTTTGGACCCGAAGCGTGCTTAGGAAAAAAGCGGTCCTGAGGGCAGTGCGGGGGACGGCAATTGATCCCCTGACATACTACACGGGAAAAAAGACCGCCGCCATTGGAATGGCGCAGTCGATCGCGCTGTATGGCTTAGTCTTAGCGGTAATCGGGGGTTACTTCTGGGACCAGTATATCCTTACATTGATAGCTGGAGTGCTCGTGATCGGTCACTATCCCTCGAGGCGCTCCTTGGATGAAATTAAGAGTCACCCCAAGGCAAAAAATTCACAGAAATGAGACCTTATTCTCTCCGATTCATCTTGCCTGCTCCGTCCTCTTAGAGATTGCCCTGGGAGCTAAAGACCCAAGGAAAGGCAAGACGCAAAGATAACCGGCGAGACGTGCGCGATTCCCCAATCTCTCAATCGACAGATTCTCATTTTTCTCTCTGCGAAGCTCAATTCATACCATACGAGAGTCGAAAGAAGCACCACTACCGATTTCTTCGTCCACTCTCTTTTGAGTCTCGCTCTTTTCAGGTGTGTTGAAGACATTCAAAGTCCAGGTGAGATTTCGTCACACCGCGCAATAACTTCCCGCTGGGCGAAAATTCTCCCACGGCAGCAAGGGGTAGTACCAAAGTCGGCTACCTTTGTGCCGTACAGCGTTGAATTTTTCGGTTTGGAGAGCCCGAACCAAGCAAGGGGTAGTACCAAAGTTATGGTTTTGGCGCCGCTGATGCGAAAAAACTAACTTTAGGGCAATTGTTGCGCGGAGTTCGGCTGAGTTAGTTTCATCGCAGCCAAGATTACTCCAGAGAGGAGAAAAAGATGAAACGAAGGAAGTCCGGTGTAGGGAGCTTGTTTCCGCTTATCGTCGCGTTCTTCCTTTTTTCGACGAGCGCGATCTCTTCAGCAGGTGACTCGACGGACAAATTGGCGGAGCGCATCAGGCAATTGGAGGACGTTCAAAAAAATAATGCGCAGGAACTGGACCGGCTTAAAGGACAGCAGCTAGAACTTAAGAAGCAAGCGACGGAAGCGGCGGCAGCGCTGCCGACTTTCAGCTATCGGCCGGGCAGCGGTATTTTAATGGAATCCGCGGATAAATCATGGTCGATCCGGTTACACAACAGGATTCACTACTGGCTGATGTTCCGCCAGGGCGATGCCAACGCGGATACAGAGCGAGAAGGGTTGGGAGAGCTGTTTGCGCGCCGGATCCGGCCGACCTTCTTCTATTGCGTGAACAATTGCTTATACGAGATGGAGGCCTCGCTTGATCTGGACAGCGAGGACGCAGTGGCGTTGCAGCGCGCAACGGCCTATATTCACCTCGAACAGCTGAACGTTTGGCTGCCAACCTTCTATTTTGGTATCGATTCACCGACCACGTGGAATAGGCGACGATCGAGCAGCAGCGGCGCTCAGTTAGACTATGACATCCTGTCGCGGAGCCTCGGTAATACCTTCTCTCAAGGATGGAACTATGCCCTTTTATGGCAGGATAAGCCGCTAGACTGGATCGGGATTCCCGGTCAGATCGAGTGGTTTACTATAGCGGTGGGTTCAGGTCCCGGTAATGGAAGCGACGGGCGATTTATACATTCAGATAAAAAAAGCTATATCACCTCGCTCGGGATCAGCCCGTTTTCAAGATTAAAGAACAAGTGGCTTAGCGGCCTGGAGCTGAGCTGGGGGGCCTGGTTCTGTCAATTTGACACCAATGCAACCGAAAACGGGGCGTGTGACGACGCACGGATGCGTGAGACGGACGGGTTTACGAAGGCTGTTTTGTGGGATGCGAATGTTCCCGACGAAAACGCGCTGCACCGTTTACATGGCGCTTCGCTCCGGTGGAGAATTGGCGCGTATCAGCTACTGGGCACCCTCCATTTTTTTCACCCGGACGCAAGTATTCGCCACCGAAACTGGTATATCGGGCATGAGCTGTATGTCTGGAGCCCGAAGGGCTTTCTAACCGGCTCTGCGAGTACGCCGGGTTCGGTTATGATCGGTACGCACTTTGAGCGGAGCGATGGACAGTGCAGCCCGGCTCTCTGCGATAATGACGGTGAATTCACTAACAACCATGTGACGCTAGCCAGCGCCCATATAAGCTACTGGATCCAGCGCGGGCTGCGCGTTGGAGTGCATTGGAACCATTATGATGCGAAAAAGATCCCGGCTAGTGTGCAGGAAGACCTGGATATCAGGAGCACAGGTGTTCCGGGCAGAGGTGGTGACTGGGACAATGTCATGGTGATCTTTGGCTGGGAGTTTTAAACACAGGCTAGACAGAAACAGGGGGAGCCCACGGGCTCCCCCTTGTTGTTTATAGACGCCTGGGAGTGATGCGTTTTGCCGGGCGGGGCAATTATCGCGGAGAAAGGATTCATGAATACGACTAGGAACTCGCATTATGTGGCAATTGTTTTCAGATTTTTCGCTTTGAGCCTTTTGGGACTCCTTTCGGCTTGTGCTCTCGCGTCGCACGACATTCCCCGGTTCGGGATCGGGGCCGGATACCAACAAGGAAAGGACCAGTTTCTTAGGGGCAGGGGTGGAAATATGGACAAGGCTATCGCCGGGCTCGAGTCCGTCGTAACCGAAGATCCAGCTTACAAGGACAGCTTGACCCTTTTGGCGCGGGCCTACTACAACCGGCAAAGATACGAGGAAGCCTTTTTGATTCTTCAGCGGGCTTTAGCCGTGAGCAAGGAGGATGAGATCGCGTGGCTGGTTTTAGGCCTGACTCAATTGCACCTGGGTCAAAACGAGAGTGCAATAGAGAGCCTCAAAGGAGGCATTACGCTCCTCGCGCGATCGTCGAAAGCTGGCTACCGGGGCTACGAGGATTGGGACAGCGCGGGCAACGTGCGTGTGGCGCTTCGAAGAGCCGTGCTTTTCGCAACGAAAGGGTTGGACGAAAAGCAAGACCTCATTCAGGCAACAGAGCGGTTATTGGCAAGGATCGACGATGAAGAAAATTTCCAGATCGTCGACAGCAGGATACAGGAACGCAGCGACCAGGAAGGGAGCGATAATTAGCGCGCTTATGGCTCTTCCCCGCCATCATCGCCGTCCTGCATCAGTTCCTGTCTCTCGTCGCGTCGGGCAAGGTCGATCTCTTCTTCAAATTTCTCACCCAGCCATTCCACACCTAAAATAAGCCTATCCCAGTCTATGTCTTTTCCGTAAATCACGGCAAGATTTTTTTGAATCTCATTTTTGAGATCTCCGCGAGGATCCCAGAATTGCCCTTCTGCGTGGTAACGCTCGAGAGAATCCAGCCACTCTCCCAGCCCCGTCAATCCCGCCTCGATTTCTCTTAGTCCTTGTTGCCGGCTGCCATCACGCGCCAGTACCAGCCCCAGATAAAGTCTTGCGAGGTTGTCCTCTTGGTGTCTTGAGCGTGCCGTTTCGAAAGCCTTGCGAGCTTCAGAGAATTCCTTTTGCTTATAGTACGCTCGCCCAACATACGTCCAAACGCCCTGCGAGAGCGGAGTGAAATTTAATATATAGTTCGGATCTAGCTGTGCAGCGCGCTGGAAGTGAGCTAGGGCCACTTTCGGATCTCCCATCATAAGCTCGACTCGTCCTTTCTGGATGTTCCCCCCGACTTGATAAGCAGTGCAGCCGGTTAAAGACCCGCATAAAAGAAATAAACAAAAGCAAAGTGCAGGCCTACGGTTTGGCTCCATAGTAAATGTACTCGTTATAGAATGGGCCTCCGATTGAAACCGCGAGAAAACCGAACAAGGCTACGCGAGATTCACCGATTGTGTTCGTTAAACGTGGAGCGAAACTCGACAGAGCAGACAATCACGACTAGATAAGTTTAATAACACCGGGATGTAGCGCTAATCAACCGCGGAAAAGAAAAGGGGCTTTTCAAGTCAGCCCATGACCGTGGTCTGCTGATTTCCTTTCTTGGCGAAGCTCGGCCGCCTGGTCTTCGACTTTCGTGCTACGGGGGTTCCCAAGACTTTACGGTCAAGCGAGAGTTTAGATGTTCTACTTTTCCGAGAGGTTAGATCAACTGCTTGATGCCGATACAAATTTAGCAGGAGAAGCGCGGCTTGGGTACGGTTCTCGACATGTAGCTTCTGATAGACGTTGTAGAGGTGAACCTTTACGGTCCTCGGGCTGATGAAAAGCCTCTTGCTGATCGCAGCGTTGCTTAAGCCTTTGCCGACAAGACCGAGCACTTCGAATTCTCTGTTGGAGAGCGCTCCAAAGGTGTTGCTAAACCCGCTGGCATCGCGACTCCTCGTTTGACAGGCGAGCTCAACGAAAGCCTCTGCACAGTCGAGGTGTTTGTCCACCCAAATCTCACCCACATGGACCCTTTTGATCGCCTGCATTAAAGTTGCAGGAAAAGTGCTTTTAAGGGCGTAGCCGCAGGCGCCAGCTTTAGCCGCATCCAAAAGACGTTCTTTTTCGCGAA
The DNA here is from genome assembly GCA_035641275.1 of Candidatus Udaeobacter sp. GTDB lineage: Bacteria > Desulfobacterota > Binatia > UBA9968 > UBA9968 > DASQUN01. The sequence goes on from DASQUN010000296.1 coordinate 6,036, forward strand.
AGAGGCTGAGAATAAAAGGTTTCGTAACAACCATTTTCTGGTCCAACAGTAGCAGGATCGGCATTGCTCCTTTTTTTGGAAGGTCAAGATCAAGCAGCAAAACGTCCGGTTTGGTTCGTTCCACCACCTCCAATACGTCGAACTCGCTGTTCGCTTCTCCGACAATGAGTAAATCACTCTCGGAGGCAAAGATTCGCTTGAGTCCCTCCCGCAAGAGAGTATTGGCGTCTGCAATTGCCACTCGAATGACTTCAGTCACTTCCACGTTTTCTCCTTCCAGGGACGCCTTTAAGTTCCGCCTGCGGCTTCCCTCTTGTCGTAACCGGCTAAAGGTCTTAGATGCAATCCCCGGACCACCACGACAATGACACGTTGAAACGCGGAGTTAGTAACTTTCCGAGAGCCAAAACAACGCGTTTAATGGCGCGTAGGTGCACGGCATGCACAATTTGGCAGGTCATGAGACATTCTGATGTGAAAATTGTAGGCAGTTAGAGAAATGCTGTAGATGACTAATCTTGTTTTTCTGGATGATTGGCGATTGAGGCAGTAGGGAATGTGCGCAAACTGTTTACAGTAGGTCCTAATGGCACGTGGCGGCCGTTTTACAACATTCCGAATCTCTTCATTTTGTTGTACAAAGCGCGGCGGCTGATGCCTAAAGCGGAAGCGGCTTTCATTTTGTTCCCGTTCACCGAG
>DASQUN010000297.1:0-3991 GCA_035641275.1 Candidatus Udaeobacter sp.
CTGGTGCTTCGTTCATATGAATTGTGGCGCGCACTCGAAAAAGAAACAGGGCAGACACTTCTGACAACTACCGGCGGTCTCATCTTGGAACCGGAGAAAAGCGCAGCCCTTGCTCATGGGCGCCATAATTTTTTGGCGCAAACAATCGGCTGCGCAAAAAAGTTCAAAATCCGTCACACCATTCTTGAAACCAAAGAAATAAGAAAGCGCTTCCCTCAATTCGTCCTTACGGATGAGCTTGGCTACTATGAATACGAAACGGGCTATTTACGGCCAGAGCTATGCGTGCAGGTGCAGCTGCAACTTGCCAAAAGCTACGGCGCAACAATTCGGCTGAACGAAAAAGTCACTTCCATTACCCCTCACGGGAGCTCTGCCATCACCGTGGTGACCGACCGCTCAACCTATAGGGCAGAAAAACTGGTTTTAACGGCAGGCGCATGGTTAGCTGGTTTCTTGCCGGCTAAATACGGCGAGATTTTCAAGGTTTATCGGCAAGTGATGTATTGGTTCAGGATCAAAAAAGGCGCGCGAGGAACATTTGCACCGGGACGCTTTCCTGTCTTCATTTGGATTTTCGACAAAGGGGGAGATTTTGCTTTTTACGGGTTCCCGACCCTCGACGGCGTTACGCTAAAGATAGCGGGCGAACAATACAGCGAATCCACATCGGCGCAGAGCGTTGAACGAACAATCTGCAAGGAAGAAAACGCCCTCGCATACTCAAGCTATGTGCGAGATCGGTTTCATGGGCTTACTGCCGTATGCGACCGCGCCGCCACTTGTCTTTACACCACAACGCCGGACTCGCATTTCGTGATCGATTTCTACCCGGGTAATGATCGAATAGTTATCGCATCCCCTTGCTCCGGTCACGGCTTCAAGCATTCGGCAGCTATTGGCGAGGTCGTTTGTGAACTGGTCACGCTCGGCAAAAGCAAAATCGCGATCGATGGATTCCGTATCGATCGCTTGGTCAACCGAAGGGTAACCCCCTCGAAGTGACCTTTAGAGAGTAATCGTTACGGCCGAGGATCCGCTGAGCCGTCTTGGCAAACCCTTCATTCACTTCTCTCTCGTAGGCGAGCACCTTCTTGACGCTCGGGCGATCCAGCATGCGCTTGAAATGCGCCATGACGTTGGGAAAGGCTGAAATGTCCACCTCCAACTGGGTGAAGCGTCGGTTGCACCCGGTCGGTCATAATGAAAGAGGTCAAGAGGACGCGAGGAATCTTCCCCGACGGCCCGATTCAAACTCTTGTATTTTCATGTTCCTCCGACGCCAGCAATCCTTCGCGAGCAATCTTCAGAGAAACTCTATTTTTCCAGAGACAGAAGTAACCGGGACATGAGTAAGTCGAGCGACATCTAGTTGGACTCGAGCCACCGTCTCAAGCGTTTGGCTGACGAAGTGGCTTGACAACGGGAGGGCCTTTGGCTCGTCTTGGCAAACCCTTCATTCACTTTTTTCTCGAAGGGGAGCAACTTTAATACTCGGACGCTCCTGCATTCGAAGGGGACTTCCACGTTTTCGCAATTCCGAAAACGTGAAATGAACGGCAATATTAAAACGCGGCGCTTAAGAGCGTAGAGCGCCTATTTGAGCCCGAAAAGCGGCATCTTTTTCGTTCATCCCGCACAGGCACTTTTGAATTCATCTCCACAACTTCTTGCTTGAGATCGCCGCGCCGCCGCGCAAGGCGCGCGCAGCTTGGGCCAGGCGATTTGCGGATGGAGGCGGCCGCCTAGGCCGCAGTCGGTCTCGGCGATGACGCTCTCTCGGCCGAGGAGTTCAGCGAACGCGATGATGCGATCGACTCCGAGTTCCGGCTGCTCGACGAGGGGTGAAAGGAAGATGCCGGTGTCCAGGCTCTGGTTATTTGGCGTTTATGACGCCTTTTTTAAGCAAAAAGTCAAAGCCCGGCGGCGTCGGGGCGCGCCAGTCGCAATGATAGATCAGAACTTGTCATAGACTGTACGGCCTAATACAAAGACCGTATTATCCGCGAAAGGCGGGAGTAATCAAGTTCTATCGTCATGACCTGACGCTCCATGGAAGCTTGCCAAACTCGGTAGGAACTGCGAATAGGAGCTCATGAAACTTAGCGCCAAGGTAGCCTGTGTAACGGGATCGGTAAGAGGTATCGGTTGGGAGATTGCCCGGGCCTACGCTGAGGAAGGAGCGCAGGTCGTCATTTGTGATCTTCATCAAGCGGACGTGGACGCGGCGCTGGGACGCTTGAAACTACCGGCGGAAAGGGTTCTAGGGATGAAGACAGACGTTACGGCAGAGGAAGACGTGGTCCATTTGTTCCGCGCCATAAGAGACAAATTCGGCAAGCTCGACATTCTGGTAAACAACGCCGGCTTTGCCTGGCCTCGCGAGGGCCCGATCGATCTGGAGGTGGCGGATACCCCATTGCCTGTCTGGCGCAAGGTGCTCGATACGAACCTTAGCGGAACCTTTTTATGTAGCCGAGAGGCGCTCAGATTGATGAGGCGGCAGAGGTTCGGCGCCATCATTAATATATCCTCTCCGCAGGGTAAACGAGGCAGAGCGCTGCGCGGACCGTACTCCGCCGCCAAGTTCGGCGTGGAGGGCTTGAGTCAGGCCATGTCTCTGGAGAACAGCTCTTATGACATACGGGTCAATGCCCTCGATCCCGGAGGCATAGTTGCGACGGAGGCCATCCGCAAAATTCCCGGCAACAAGGGAAAGAAGATGCTCAGCCCTGAAGTCGTGAGAGCCTGCGCAGTCTACCTGGCGTCGGACGAATCGCTGCGCGTCACCGGCCGTTCGTTTGTTGCTACGGAATGGAATGAACAGCAGAGGATCGAGGTCCCCTACGTGATCGCCTAATAAAGTATGGAGTGTTGGAGTAATGGAGTGATGGCGTTAGCCATCATCCATGCCGTGTCTTTTGTCTTCTTACTACCGTGCCGAGCACAAACCCGCGTCCCGCCGTTTGTGGCAGCGCCCATTTTTTGACCGGCCGGCCTTCGGCTAGCGCGCGCAACTCGCGCTCCCAAATCTTGCGAAAGAGAATGACTCCTATATCGGAGCGGCCCAGATGCTCTTGCGCCCGATCGGCGATCGCTCCCTGGCCGGCCTGGGAAACGTAATCCTGCGCGTGAACGAGGGCGATTTTGTCGTTCGTAAGCCGCTCGAGATCGGCAAAATCCAACCTGCCCGCCAGCACAGACTGGCCCGCATCGACAATAGAAAAATTTTCCTTCGCCAGCAGCTCGGCCCGGCGCTGCCGGTATTGCCGCGCCGCCTCTCCGGTGAGCGGCACCAGCCGCAAACGAAACTGCAGCGAATGCAGATCGTCCAGCGGCACATCCCACTGGAAGCGGTCGTCCCAAGGGATATCCGGATGCGGCGAGGGATTTCTAAACGTGTAGCCGTTGGGCATGACAAATTGCAGAACGTTCGTCCAGCCGCCCGGAAAAGTAGCGTAGCCCGTGGTGCCCCACGGGCTTTCTTCTTTGGCAATGGTCGGCAGGCCGCTGCGCCGGTCGGTCGATAGATAGGCGCCGCGATGGACAAAGGGAACGTGGATCGTGTCGCCGTTATTATCGACGCGTTGGAAGAAGTTGCACGGCCAGACTTGAACGGGGAGAACTTCCAACACGCCCTCTTTCTCAAAGTGCGGGTAGCGGGGAAATGGCGGTGCCTTCCCTTCGCCCAAGTAGGCAAAGATGAGTCCTAAGTATTCCTCCGTCGGATAGCTTCGAATACGAATTTTATTGGCGAAGGATTGCTCCTCGGCCGGTTGCTCCAGACATTGCCCCGTGCTGTCATAGAGCCAGCCGTGATACATGCAGCGAATGCAGTCTCCTTCAACCCAGCCCACGGACAACTGAGTTCCCCGATGGGCGCAACGAAACGCCACGACGTGAGCCGTCCCGCCCGTGCCGCGGTAGAGAGTAAAGTCCTCGCCCATAATCCGGATCGGTTTTGCTTTTCCCGCCGGAAGGTCTTCGGCGC
>DASQUN010000298.1:0-4434 GCA_035641275.1 Candidatus Udaeobacter sp.
TGCAAAACGGTTTCTCGGGAGAAACGTCATGCGCGTAGGGCTGTGCTTTGATGGCTTCTATTCTATCCATGAGATGATCGAGCTTGCCAGGCTGGCCGACGAGACCGGCATGGAATCGATCTGGATGTCGGATCATCTCTGCTTTCGAGACTCTCTGACGACTTCCATCGCGCTTCTGGCCAACACTCAAAGGATTAAAGTCGCCCCGGCTCCCATGAGCCCCTACTCGCGGCACCCGATTATTTCCGCGATGTCGATTGCAACGATGGAAGAATTCGCTCCCGGCCGCGTCATCGCCAGCCCGGGCACCGGCAATGCTGCAGCGCTCAGAGAGGCGGGCATAGAATCACCGCGACCGCTGCGAACAATGCGCGAATACGTCGATATTTTGCGGCGTTTTTTGAGCGGAGAAACCGTCAACTTTCATGGCGAGATTTTCCGGATCCATGGCGCCAAGATGGGCTTTGTGCCATCGACGCCGATCAAAATGTATTTGACCGCGGTGCGGCCCCGCATGCTGCAACTCGGCGGAGAGATTGGCGACGGTGTGTTGCTCTCGGCCGGTTGCGCACCGGCGTACATCGCTCAATGCGTTGGCGAGATCAAGAAAGGCGCTGAGAAGGTTGGGAAGTCCTTGGCCGACACGGATGTCGCCGGCTTTGTCACCGCATCCGTTTCAGAAAATCGCCGCGAAGCGATCGAGGCAAACAAAATGTTTTTGGCTTATGTCTTCCGCAACACGCACCACGCGGAGAACATCCGCTTGGGTGGAGGAAAGGTCGATCAGGACGCGCTCGCCGCGGCTGTCGGTAAACGCGATTGGGAGGCCGCGCAAAAATTCATCAGCAACGATATCGTCCACGCCCATTCCGTGGCTGGAACGGCAAGTGAATGCGGTAAGCAGCTGGAATCCTTCATCAAGGGAGGCCTAAACTTGCCCGTTCTTCTTCCCATGGGAACCCAGGAGGCGCGGAAAAAGGCGATCCGTATGGTGAGAGAATTGACCGGTTGACTTTCCGCCGAGGATCCTTGCGCCCGTCTTATCAAGAGGATGGCTAAGTCGTTCATCTAAACCGAGGAGGTCAGCCTATGCTGCGTTCAGCACCCGTGCTTCTGATGTTCGTGTCGATGTTGTGGGTCGGAGCGGCTTCTGTCGGCCAAGCATCACTCGCTTGGGCGCAGCCGGTGGATTTGGAAGCAGCGAAGAAGGAAGGCAAGGTGGTCATCTATGGCACGGTCGTGCCGCAGGTCATGAGCCAAATACAGAAAGCGTTCGAAGCCAAACACGGGATCAAAACTGAATATTGGCGCGCGGACGCGACCAAGGTCATCGATCGGGTGCTCACGGAGTGGCGTTCCGGCCGGCCCGGCTTTGATGTTGTCATCGGGGCCAGAGGCCCTCTGGCGCTCGGGAAACAGGAGCATGTCTACGCGAAATTTACCCCCCAGACCGCGGCGAAATTTCCCGCCAAGTTCAAAGATTCCGATGGGCAACTCACCGCCTGGCGCGTCACTCCCGTTGGCGTTCTGTACAACACCGAGCTGGTGAAGTCTGTCGATGTTCCCAAGAGTTTCGACGACCTGCTCGACGGGAAATTGCACGGAAAAATCAGCATGCCGGACCCCTCTCGCCACGCGAGCACGGCGCAGTTTCTTTGGAACCTCAGGCAACTGAAAGGGGAGAAATGGCTGGATTTCGCGAAGGCTCTGGCAAAACAACGGCCTTTATTGCTGGAGTCTTACTCGACTGTTCCGACCACTATAGTTCGGGGCGAAAGCACGTTCGGAATCAGCTACATCCAGTATACGATCCAAACCAAGGGACCGATTGGTTTTGCGCCGATCGAAAAGGCATTCTCCGATCCGAGCGACGCGGCGCTCAGTGCCAAGGCCGCCAACCCTAACGCGGCCAAGCTTTTTATTGACTACCTCTGTTCCTCGGAAGGGCAGAAGAAAATCGCCGACACGGGAGAGTTTGTTCTTTTCCCAGGTGTCTACCCGGCGATCAAAGGCGCTGACAACATCATGGCCAATCTTCTCTTTTTAGAAGATCCAACGGCCGAGCAGCTCACCAAGCTTCAGTCCGATTTCCGACAGATTTTTCTCGGCAACAAGTAGGACGGGTCTTGGCCGCCTTGACTTGAGACTGATCGGTCTATAGTTTCTATTCTGCTTTTCACGCCCGAAAGGAGGCTTCCTTTGATGAAAGTTTGGAAAATGGTTTTTGTTGTCGTCGCGCTCGCGGTGTCGATTGCATCGGGTCGAGCTTTCGCGCAGGAGGCAAATGTTGAGGCCGGGAAAAAGGAAGGCAAGGTCGTCGTCTATGGCTCTGTGGTGCCGCAAGCTATGGAAGGGCTCCATCAAGCGTTCAAGAAGAAGTATGGAATTGATGTTGAATATTGGCGCGGGGATTCGACCAAAGTTTCCGAGCGCGCGCTGACGGAATGGCGTGCCGGTAAGCCTGGCTTCGACGTGATTGAGGCCAATCGCGGGGTTCAGCTCATCATGAAATCCGAGGGACTGTTCGCCAAATACGTTCCCCCCGCCTCGGAAAAGTTTCCCGCTAAGATGAAAGAAAAGGACGCGCTGATCACTCCATGGCGCGTGTTACCTATCAGCATCCTGTACAATACAGATCTCGTCAAGCCGGCCGACTTGCCGAAGAGCTTCGATGACCTCTTGAACCCCAAATGGATGGGCAAGATTTCCCTGCCGGACCCGACCCGACATACGACGACCGCGCAGTTTCTGTGGAACCTACAGCTATTCAAAAAGGACAAATGGCTGGACTACGTGAGGGCGCTGGCCAAGCAGAAGCCGGTATTAGTAGAATCACTGGCGCCGGTCACGACCACCATAATCAAAGGGGAAGCCCAGGTCGGCATCACTTACATCAAATACGTCAAACAGTACAAAGGGCCGGTCAGCTATGTTCCTTTGGATCAGTACTTGACGGATCCGAACTATATGAGCTTGAGCGGCAAGGCGAGTCATGTGAATGCCGCCAAACTCTACATTGATTTTGCCTGTTCGCCCGAGGGGCAGAAAGAGATTGCCGAAGACGGCGAGTTTGTCATGGCACCGGGAATCTATCCCCCGATCAAAGACGCCGACAAGGTCGCTCCGCGCATCGTCTTCATGGAAAATCCGTCTCAAGAAGAGTTTAAAAAACTGATGAGTGTGACCTTCCGAGAGATATTCTCCGCAAGATAAGCTGCCCTTTATTGATGCGGACAAAAAGAGGGCCGGCCTGGGAGATGGGAGTCAGAAGGCCGGCCCTCTTTGTTTTTGTTATCTGGACGGGACAACCACGATGAATGGCACAATGGTTCTAAACCGAATCTTCGACCGCCCCCTTCGAGCGATTCGTCGGCAGCCGCAGGTGGTGCTCGTCACCAGCATAGGGATCGTTATCGGGTATCTCAGCCTGTCGCCCACACTGATGCTCTTTTATGGCAGTTTCCTGAGCAAGCCCCTGGGCGTGTCTGGAGACTTCACGCTATCCCATTATATGAGCGCCTACTCCGATCCCTTGACCTACCAATTGCTGTTAAATTCTTTCATCTTCGCCGCCGGCTCTTCTGTATTGTCAATATTGCTCGCTGCCACTCTGGCGTGGATTGCCGTCCGGACCAATGCTCCATTTAGGAAGCTGTTCGAACTGACCGCCATTGTTCCCAACATCTTTCCGCCTGTTATGCTGGCCGTGGCTTGGACCGTGCTGCTCAGCCCGCGTACGGGGCTGATCAATCGCATCCTGATGCAAGTGTTTAATTTGGATGTCGCTCCGCTAAACATATACTCTCTTGAGGGAATGATTTTTGTCGAAGGCTTGATCACCACGCCGCTGGCTTTTCTGATCATTTCAGCCTCGCTCTACTCGATGGACCCGTCTTTGGAGGAGTCTGCACGGGTTGCCGGATCGAGTAATTTTCAGGTCGCAATGCGCATTACCTTTCCCATCGTTCGCCCGGCACTACTGGCTGCGGTGATGTTGAATTTCGTGCGGGCGATCGAGAGTTTCGACACACCGGCGATCATCGCTCTACCGGCGCGGATCGAAGTCTTCACCACCAAGATCTATCGTGAGGCCATCGGTGCTTTCCCGCCCAATCAGAACTTGGCGGCCACCTATGCTGTTTCGTTGCTGTTCATTACGATGGTTTTTGTTTATTTCTACCGGCGCTTAACCTTCAGGTCGGAACGGTATGTCACAGTCACCGGGCGCGGCTATCGTCCGACGATCATTGACCTCGGCAAATGGCGCTATCTGGCATCCGCCATCGCCGGTCTAATTTTGCTACTGATCGTCATCTTTCCGTTCCTGGTGCTGATCTATGTCTCGTTCGTGACCTATGTGCATGTGCCGGGGGAAAAAACCTGGGAGTTGCTGACGCTCGATAACTATCGATCTAACTTCACTGATACGCGCAC
>DASQUN010000299.1:0-9719 GCA_035641275.1 Candidatus Udaeobacter sp.
CCGCCGGTCACGGTCATTTCCGCATCGCCGCCCAATAATGCCGCTGTCACGATTCCCGACGAAGAAATAAAAACTAAACTGAAATCGAGATTGTATTTCTTGAACAAGCCCGCTTCTTGCGCCATCCATGGAAGGGATTGGGACATCACCCGGGCGGAATGAATTCCAACGAGCTTGTCTGCAGCGCGAGCTGGATTCTCGGCTAAAAACGCCGCGAAGAGCAGGCATGCGGACACAGCGCGCACGCCGCCACTAGCTGTTCGAATTTTCATCGGGTCGTTTCCCCTCGAAGTTCAGCGTAAAGCTCTTGAACGAGTCCATTATTTTCTAACTCTTTTAAGAAGCGGTTGTCAAAGAACTCTTTTGGGGTCCGCCCTGCTCGCTTTCGGATGATCGGCGACCCTGAGCACCAACTTGATATAATCTTCAGTCATGTATCGCACCTTCGGGAAGATCCCACGAAACGACTGGTAAGCTTCGTCGATAACCGCCGCATCGTCAGTTGCGAGATTCCGCGCGAGCGCGCGTTTGCTCGTCTCGGAATCCTCATTGGCCACCTTGATGCTGCAACATAGGCCTTTAGCTACGCTTTGATTCCCTCAGGATGTTGCCGCGAAAAGCCGGCTGAGACAATAGAGCTTCGACGAGCAGGAGCAGAACCGCAACTAACGTGGGCCTTCTCGGCATTGTCAATCAATCTTGTTCTACTTGCAGCTGCGAAACCTACGTCCAAAACCTCTGTTTCCAGCGCTCGATGGCCGCCGGATTGACCACCGTGTCGGGTACTTTGCCTTCGAGAATCGAGAGAATGCTCTGTGCGGCCAATCGCTGTCCCGCATCGAGAGAACCGGGATTGTTGCCGATGATGTGCGGCGTCAGGATCAGCCGCCTGGGATCGACCTCTCGCAGTGGGTTGCTCATGGGCAGAGGCTCTTCTTCGAAGACGTCCAAAGCTGCGCCGGCGATAATTCCCTCGTTCAGTGCTTGGCAAAGGTCGATTTCGTTGAACACGGGTCCACGGGAAGTGTTTACGATGAAGGCGGTCTTTTTCATCATCCGGAGTTCGCGCAGCCGGATCATCTGGCGGGTCTCTTTGGTGAGCACGACATGAACCGTCACGAGATCCGATTCTTGCAGCAGCTGGTCCAGTGAAACCATCTTAACGCCCAGGTCGACGACGGTTTCCTGTCGAACGTAGGGATCGTAGCCGAGGAGCCGCATCCCCCATGCACCCAAACGCTTTGCCACATTCTGACCAATCCGCCCGAGACCAATGATGCCGACGGTTTTTCCTAGCATGAGCGCGCCGCGGTTTTGCGGCTCCTTCCAACCGCCCTCCCGCAAAAAGGCTTCGTTGAGTTTCAGGCGCTTGAACAGAGCCACCATCAGGCCCAAGGTGGCCTCGGCGACGCCCATATAATTTTCCAGCGTAGGACTGTTGCAGCAGAGAATGCCAAGATCGGTGGCGGCATCAACATCCACATTCTCGATGCCGATGCTCGACTTGACCACCGCCTGAAGTTTGGAGCAGGAGTCGAGTATGTCTGCGCCTATGAATTCCCTTCCCGATGGGAAAAGCACATCAGAGTCGCCGATGAGATCGATCAGTTCACGTCGCTCGTAACGGTACGTGCGAAAATCATCGATCGATTTTCCCAACACCAACTCGCAATTCGCTTTGCGTAATAAATCTTCCGCGAGGGTGAGCCGCGTTGGGCCGGAGACACAGACCTTACGATTATTTGACGCCATGCCGATTCTCAGTTTAGATTGTAGAGTCTTTTAGCCGTGTCGGCGAAGAGCCATTTTTTCGCTTCCTCGTTCAAATCCTCGCGTCTGCTCAAGTGCTCGATATTCTCCGGAAACTCCGTGTCCCAGTGGGGATAATCCGAGGCATAGTAAATGACTTTGTGACTCAGAAGATTTGCGGTCGGGCCGATCAGCGGTTCGTAATCTTCCGCGTGCAGGTAGATTCTACCCTCTTTGAAGTAGTCGCTTGGCTTCCTCCTGCAGTTCGGCGCTTCCGCTCTTCCGCGCTTTTCCCACTCCTCGTTCATTCGGCCCATCCAGTACGGCGCCCAGCTGCAGCCCGCTTCCATGAATGCCACCCGGAGTTTGGGGAAGCGATCGAATACGCCACGGAACATGAAGCTGGTCAACTGCATCATCTGCGCAAAGGAGTGAGAGAGGGTGTGAACCTCGATGAATTGGTCGAACATGTCGGCGGCGAAAAAGTGCGGTCCCCGCACAGTCGCATGGATCCCGACCATGCAATCGAGTTTTTCTGCTTCCTCATAAATCGGCCAGAAGCTCTCGTGCCCCAAAGGCAGTCGTAGTCCCACCGCTGGCAACATCAGGCCGACCAGTTTCAGCTCTTTGACCGCGCGTCGTAATTCCTTAACCGCTTCCGGCACGTCTTGGAGCGGAACCAAGGCCACCGCCTTAAGCCTTGGACTGACTTTTTGAAATTCTTCTGCGACGAAGTCGTTCCACGCCTTCGAATAGGCGACGGCTACGTCCGGCTCGCGAATCCAACCGACGCTGAGGCCGTTCGTCGGATAGAGCACAGCGGTCGACACCCCGCCCTTGTCCATCGCATCGAGCCAACTCTGAGCGTCTCGCGCGCGAGTGCCCAACGTGCCACCCAAAGAACGGTCCCAGCTATCTCGCGGAGTGAGCGTGGCGGCCCGGTTACGATAGCGCGCGTCCATGTAGGGTTTCAATTGGCTGTCTTCTTCAGTGATATGTCCGTCCGCATCAATGACCTCAAAATTTGTTGCCATCCGGGCTTCCTCCTTCAATAACGTCTTTCTCTCGTCTACGCCCCGGGTCGCACTGTGTCAAGAGAACAAGTACAAACACGCCCTGCGCTTTGAGGAAAATCGCAACCGGCGGCAAATTTGCTGACGGCTAGCCCGGATTGTTCATCGTACTCTGGCTTTAGAAAGCCGGGCCGCTCCTTAAGCAGGCGCAATAGGTATCTGCCTCTCTCACCAATCATACCAAGCCTCCGGAGATCTCTTTCACCGTTACTACCCGGCAGGTAGGCGTATCCTGAATATTCAAACGCCAGGTCACAGTGGCTACCCTGCCGTGTCCCTCCTCTTTGACACGTGCCGTCTCGGTGCGCCGGCTTTCGTATCGCCTCGGCTTTCTCGCCTCCGAGCCGAGGGGCGAACCATGGAGGCCGCGCTCAGAGGAAACGTTAAGGTTTCGTTCAGGCCCGGACGGGAGGAATAAGCAGCTTTGGAGCGGATCGGGTAGTGGCCTACAAGGTAGAGGCTCATTGAGCGCGGCCGGAAGGGGCTCGCCGTGAAGGATTAGTCAACAGTTCATAACTCGCGAAACCCGGCAGGGAGAAGCACGACCGGCTGAGGAAAGTTTTTTCGCTTGGAAGGGCGTGGTGAACTTGCCCATCCTTTTTGTGGATGCTTGCCCGAGTCTCGCAATGCGTTCGTTAGCGGCTACCAGACGGTCGCCAAGGGAAAGCGAAGACCATCGGCATGCGTTGGCGGAGGAAAAGCGCCGACCATGGCGGTTCTCTTCGACGCACTTACCTCCGTTTCCGCCATACGAGAACGACTGCGCCGACGGCTATGGCCCCAACCGACAGCCATCGTGGGACATTCACCGTCTCCTTTTCGCTGACGGAGAACTGAAAGGGACCGAATTTGGCCTCGTGAGTCTCCTTCGTATAGCTGAAGTTCTCATAGAGAAGTCCTAAGACACCGGCAACGATCAGCGCGATTCCCAAAATTTGTTTCCAGCTCATATTCGGCTCGCCCAATCGTAGTTTCGTTTGATGTGGCACCCAAAGTTAGATAATCGCAGCAAACAGCCCGATATCAGGATGCGCTTTTTTCGCCCTTAAACCTGCGCAATCACTTCCCTCGCCATCCATTCCATGCGTTCGAGGGTTTCGGTTGGGGTAGGACGACGCACATCGAAAATCATGGTATCGACGCCGGCGTTTCGGTATTCACGAATATCGGAGGCGATCTCATCGGCGTTGCCGATAAACCTTCGACGCTTTCCAGGACTCGCCTGCTTCTCGCGATCAAACAGGGACCCTTTGAGAGCGACTCGGATTTCTTTCGGATTTCTTCCCGCCTTCTGAGCATAGGCCGTTAAAATCTCGAAATCTCTTGCCACCTGCTCTGGTTCCAGCGGAATCGTTGGTACCCCCCCGATAGGGTGCCAGCCGTCGCCCAACTCTCCGGCCCGGCGCAATGCGTGTTTGCTGTGGCCACCGATCCAAATGGGAATCGCTGGCTTTTGCACCGGCTTCGGCAGAAAAACGATATTGGAGAAGCTGCAGTACTTGCCAGCGAAAGAAGGATTCTCCTTGGTCCAAAGCTCGCGGAAGGCTCGAATATATTCATCCGTTACACGCCCGCGATCTTCAAACCGCGGCGCCTTCAAGTTCTCGAACTCTTCCTTCATCCAGCCGACTCCCAAACCGACGATCACCCTCCCTTGCGAGAGGACGTCGAGACTCGCGAGCATTTTTGCCGTGATGATCGGATTTCGATAGGGCGCAATCATCACGCTGGTTACGAATCGGATGCGCTGCGTGGCGCCGGCGAGAAACGACATGGTTGTGAGTGTTTCGAGATGATATCCGGTGCCGGGGTATTTGCCGTCCACCGTGTAGGGATAGGGAATCGAGATATTTTTCGGGACGATGACGTGATCAGCGACAGTGACGCAATCGAATCCCAGCGCCTCGGCCCGGCGAACGAATCGAATCAAGTCTTCTGATTGGACACCCGAACTCGAGGCGGGCAGGTGGAGTCCGAACTCCATGGAGGCTATACAGCTGGAGCGGCGGCGGCCCCCATCGGTTGTCGGAGAACGATCGCGTCTCCGACGCGGATCACGCCGTCACTGAGAACCGCTGCTTTGAGGCCGCTCCGATGCTCCAAGGCCCGAAAGATTCCCGGGACTTTTGAGACTTTTTCCAAGTGCCCGCAAGGCTCAAAAAGCCGGATGCCGCGCATGAGCACGCTCCCTACGGTGAACTCCCTGTCCAAGAGGTCGATCAGCGCCACTCCCCGCGTGACGATATTGCGCCGGGTTTTATCCGCGAACATTTGGCAACCCAATTCATCGGCCGCGGCTTGAATGGTTTCCTCCTCGATGAGGCTAACCGCCTTGTCCGGCCGTTTCGCTGCCGTCCAGGATTTTCGTAAGAAACGATCACCCTCCAACCCGCGATCCGCAAACGCGCGAACCTCGCTCACGGATTCCATCGATGCCGCGGGCTGCGGAGCAATATACAAGGACACCACGCTGCCTCGGCCGCGGTTATCGCCCGGCTTTAAGCCGCGCCACAATTCCGGAGGAGTTTCCCACGCGAACGTTTGATTGTCTGCCGACATGGCCCCTCCTTGGGATTCACGGGCCGCCACGCTGCAACGGCCCGTCGTGAGAAGATCTATGATTGAATTATGCGCCGAAGAACTTGCCGGGAATGACAACTGGATCGACGTGGTGGTTTTCTTCGGACAGCGAGGGCAGCGGTTTGCCGTCGGGACGGATGCGCATCTCTTCCCCGCCCTGCTTTTGGGCGCCACCACCGACTCGAATCACCATCAGGTTCCCTTTGCCCGTATTGAGGTAACGATAGTAGGCGCCTCGGGGGATCATGACGCCTTCGTATTGCTTCAGTACGAGCTCATTACCCTTTTCGTCGAAGACCGTCATCTCGCCCTCCAGCACGATAAAAGAGTGGTCCTCGTCGAGATGAGTATGAATGGCGTTTTCGCCGCCTGCGGCATTGATCTTCGCATGAATCCATAGGTTCTCAGTCTCAGCCAATAGGTTGGTGATGCGGCCTTTCTCCAAGTAAGGCGTCTTCAGCGAGAATTTATAGCTCTTTGGCTTGTCCTGGTCCTGTTGTCTTGCGGTCGCTTCCATCGGATCTCCTCTGCGAAATAGTTTTGGCGAAATTAGGCATTGATTCCGGATAGCTTTAAATCATAGAGCTTCAGCACGTTGTCGCGCACGACTTTTCTGAACACGTTCATCGGCAAATGCCCTAACTCCTCAGCGATGACTTTGCGGGAGTGAGGCCAGGTCGAGGCCGCGTGCGGATAGTCATTGGACCACATGCAGGTATCTGACCCCCACCAATCCAGCAAACGGCCTCCCGTTGGATCACTGAAGAAAGTCGCGTAAACCTGCTTGCAATACTCGCTAGGTAGTTTCTTCATGGCCGGGACAGGGGCGCGTGGAGAATGACGAACGAAGTACTTGTCCCATTCATGAATGTGGAAGGGCATCCAAGCGATCTCGTTCTCGACGTAGACAAATTTGAGGCGAGGGAACCGTTCCATGACGCCGCTGAATACGAGGTCGAACAACGAGTTGGCCGCGTCGTACACTTTTGTGTTGACCGTAGCCCGATACGTATCGAGTCCCTTCCGTTCAAACCGGCTGTAGTTGAATCCGGTGAGAATGTGGAGATTCACCGGCATGTTCAAATCTTGCGCCGCTTCCCAGAACGGATCGTAGTGGTCGCTCAGAAACGAAAGATGCTCCGGCGGGACCTGCCAGATCAAGCAACCCACAAGTCCTTCCTGCTTGCACCGTTCGAGCTCCTTGATGGCGTTCTTGACGTTGTAGAGCGAAATCATAGGAATGCCGACGAGGCGATCCGGACGCACCTTGCAGTAATCGATCAGCCAATCATTGGCGATTTGGAAGCAAGCTTCCTGCAGTTCCGCATCTTCCAGCGCAAACAGTCGAAGTCCCAGGGTTGGATAGAGAACTTCCGCTGCAACCCCATCCACCTCCATCTCTTTAATCCGAGCTCTCGGGTCCCAGCCGCCCGGTTTTTCTCCTGGAGCCTTTCGCGGAGGATACTTTGGATACTTGTCTTTTAATGATGGGGGCAGATTTTTTAACCATAGATCGTCAGGCTCCATGATATGGGAATCCGCCGAAACAATAATCTCGTCCGCTATATCTGCCGCGGTTTTGTGCGCCAATGCGCTTTGCGCGCTCATGCTCTGACTCCTCTATTTTAAACGGCGTTTTCTTTAATGTTTATTCCTTTTTTTCCTACTTGTCTAGGGAGACGGCAGCCGACAACACGCCGTGCTGTCCGGAATTGGACATTGCTGTCGGCTTGCGTTAAACAAATTTCAGAGTATGAGGGCAAAACAAAGAGCCTTTTGGAGTGGATTGATCGCAATCCTTTTCATTCCGTCCCTCCTCGGAGCCGGCGAAGCACAGAAGGCCTTCGACGAAGGCGTCAAGTCCCACCGAGCGGGAAAATTCAAAGAGGCGATCGGCGCCTACGATCGCGCTATCAAAGCAGCACCCAAGAACGCGGAAGCGTACCTCGGCCGAGGCTCCGCGTACGCCAAACTCGGGCAAGCGGAACGTGCGATGAAAGATTACAATGAAGCTATTAGGCTCAATCCCGAGCTGGTAGACGCTTACTACAAACGAGGCGACGCCCACAACGAATCCAAACAATATCAGCTCGCCATCAAAGACTATGACGAAGCGCTGCGCCGCAATCCAAAGCTCACGGAGGTCCATCACAACCGGGGCTTGGCCTATTACAACCTCGGCCAATACGACAACGCGATCAAGAATTTTGATGCGGCCTTGCGACAGAACGGCAAACTGACGGCCGCGTTGGCAAGCCGCGGCAACGCTCATTTCGCCCAGCGCCAGTACGAGCGCGCCATCAAAGATTACGATGAAGTGCTCAAGCAGACGCCGAAATCAGCCAAAGCTCATTATCAACGCGGTCAAGCCTACGCGGCTCTCGGCCAGTTCGAAAGAGCGATTGAAGACTTCAATCAAGCCCAGAAACTCAACCCGAAGGATGCTGACATATATTCAAGCCGGGGGCTCGCCGAGCGCCGCCTAGGCAAGCATGAGCTGGCGGTGAAAGACTACTCCGAAGCGATCAAGCTCAATTCAAAAAATGCCGAAGCCTATAACAACCGCGCCAACGCCTACTCGCTTCTCAGCAAGTTTGACGAGGCCGTGAGGGATTACGACGAGGCGGTCAAGCTCGACCCCAAGAACCCACACATCTATGCCAACCGCGGAGTGATCAAGCTCAGACAGGGGAAGACGGACGACGCTGAGAAGGATTTTAAGCGGGCCAGTGAGTTGGACCCGAGCCTCAAACAAAAACTCGAAGCGCTCATGAGCGAAAAGGCACCGCCAGAGAAGCGCTAGAAAGTGCCATGGTCAAACGGCGGCAAATCGGCTGGCTGGCTGCATTGTTTTTTCTCAGAGCGGCGATATCCGCTTGGTCCGGCCAGGCTGAAGAGGCACTTAACGAAGGCCTCAAGCTGCACGAGGCTGGAAAACCCAAAGAGGCCGTGCGCCAGTATGACCGCGCCCTCAAGGCCAATCCGAAACTTGCCGAAGCTTATTTCAATCGCGGCAACGCTCACTATGATCTAGGCCAGAACGAGCAAGCCGTTAAAGATTACAGCGAGGTTATACGGTTAACTCCGAAAGACGCCGAGGCTTATTACAACCGCGGCAATGCCTACCGTCGGCTCAAAAAGGACCATCTTGCGCTCAAAGACTACACCACAGCCATCAAGCTCAATCCAGAGGATGCTAAAGCCTATGTCAATCGCGGCAGCATCCACTTTGACGCGAGGCGATACGAGTCGGCCGTCGAAGATCATACTGAGGCGATTCGCCTCAACCCGAAGGATGCGGATCACTACTACAACCGCGGCAACGGCCTTCTGGCGTTGGACAAAAAGGAACAAGCGATCGAAGATTACAATCAGGCGATTCATCTGGATCCAAAGCTCGCTGAGGCGTATTACAATCGCGGCATCGCCCATGCCGACTCCGACCAGAATGAGAAAGCCCTCGAGGATTTTACTGAAGTCTTGAGCCTCAATCCCAATTCCGCTGACGCCTTCTATAATCGGGGATTGGCCACCGCCAAGCTTGGCAAACACGAGGTCGCCATCGAAGACTACGGTGAAGCTATTCGATTAAATCCCAAAGATCCCGAAGCTCCCTACAACCGCGGGCTCGCTTACCTGCGAGTCGAGAAATACGATTACGCGGCGAGAGACTTTAGCGAAGCGATCCGTATCCAGCCGCGAAACGCCGCTGTTTACGTTTACCGAGGCATTAGCCGCCTCTATCAAGGCAAAGACAGGGAGGCGGAAGCGGATTTTCAAAAGGCCTACCAGATGGAGCCGGGGTTAAAAAAGAAACTTCAACCGATGGTTGAGGAGGCGAGAGCTAAGATACAACAGAAAGCAAAGGAATAGTGGATAAAAACGCGCGACGAAAAAGACGTCGATAAAGGACCGCACACAGGGCAAGCGCGCTAGCAGAAAACTGTCGCGACCATTCCCTGCACGCTAAGTTCCCGCAACGCGATTTTCCTCGCGCCGGAGCAATGCTTGGCGTTGGACACGCAGTTGTTTGAAACGCAATAAATCATCCCCAGTGAGCTGTTTGGTCGTCGGGAGACGCAGAGAAAGA
This sequence comes from Candidatus Udaeobacter sp., assembly GCA_035641275.1. Taxonomy (GTDB): domain Bacteria; phylum Desulfobacterota; class Binatia; order UBA9968; family UBA9968; genus DASQUN01. The sequence goes on from DASQUN010000299.1 coordinate 9,493, forward strand.
AAATTCAGCTTCTGCCCGTCGCGCAAGAATTCGAAATGAAGGTGCGGGCCGGTTGTATGACCGGTTTGTCCGACGTATCCGATAACATCACCTTCCTCCACTGGTTTTCCGTCACGGATGCCTTCGGCGAATCGGGAAAAATGCGCGTAGCGGGACAGGTACCCCGCCGAATGGCGGATCTCTACGGTATTGCCGTAACCATTGCGCCAGCCGGCAAACTCTACCCT
>DASQUN010000300.1:0-4119 GCA_035641275.1 Candidatus Udaeobacter sp.
GAAAAGTGCGCGGTCAGGAGGTGAAATGATCTCAAGCCCAGACGCTCTCGAGGCGCCGGACACCTCGCAAGCATCATGCTAACCGTTTGCGTAGCTATTCTGTTTTCAGAGGTGCTTCTTCGGTCACCGTCAATGGCCTGCTCGACGCCATTCGTGGACAATTCCTCCTTCTGATTTCATGCTCTTACGCCCCTGAAAACAATGTCACGGTTACGATCTCACAATGACATAAATTTCCATCAAGTGGCGTGAACGTCTCTCGGGGCCGTTTCGCCGGCAGTTTTGATGTCGGCGCGATGTCTCTCTCGTATCTTCTTCGTTGACAATTCGGACTTCGGGGTGGCACACTCATTGTGGCATCTGGTTCTGGGCTACATTCAAGGTTTCCTGCCAATCTCGATGTCGTCAGAGCGTCGCCCACATTCTCAATCGCTTAGAGCCATCGGGCAGTCATTAGAAGTACTGGGCATCCATTCTTTCCACCTGGCGAAGAGGGATGAAGATTACCTAGTGCGTGCGGCAGCTGCCGAAGCCACAAGAGCCTCGGCGTTGGAGAAGGGGTTTCTAAAAACGATCGCGGAAATATTTTGGCGACCTCCCGTTTCCGAGAAAAAAACTGCCGAGGTCCAACGGTTCAACTATACTCCCGCCGATATCGAATCGTTGGATGCTAAGGGGCGTTCTAATCGTGGTAGAGCGAACGCCGTGCCGGATGCTTACAAACTCTCTCAAGCCTTACGCGTTATCGGTGACCATTTAGATTGGAAAAGAGCGCGCGCGTGTACTGTTTCCCTGACTCGTCAGTTCGCGGTTGTTGCATACGAAACCATCGACGGTGATCAACACCAGATGACTCTCACGGTCCAAGATCTGTATGATTTAGCGGTCCACATGTACCTACGAAGATCAAACCGGCCTTTTGCATAGCGGAAATGGCTGTCGGCTATGAACCACGCGGCATGAAAGCCGGAGGATAAAATAACCCTTCTGAGTCGGTTTTTTTCAGCGTTCAGCCATCGTCATTCATCCTTCAAGTCCCGCGCCTTGCAGGTGGGATGTTTTTATCCAATCTGTTAAACGAGCTTTTCAACACTCTCCTCAAAGCGACTGGTTACCTGTCTGAAATCACCATAAGACCGTTCAATTTTCAGTCGCCATTAGCGGAAACGCCGCGGTCTGGATACTAAGACCATTGCCGCATGCGGTCGGTGCCTGCTAAGATTCGAGACTGAATATTCGCAGCCAAATGCCGTCGAACTAGTCTTGAAACTCCTCCGCTCTTTCTACGAACAACGAACCGTCGACGTCGCTCGACAATTGCTCGGCAAGTACTTGGTGCGCAAGCATCGGGATGGGACAACCAGTGGCCGAATCGTTGAGACGGAAGCTTACATCGGACCGGAGGACAAGGCCTGTCATGCCTCGCGCGGGCGCACTCAGCGAACTGAGATCATGTTCGGCGCGGCAGGACATGCTTATGTTTATTTTATTTATGGTTTCCACTATATGCTCAATATTGTCACGGAGGCTGTGGACCATCCGGCGGCAGTGCTCATTCGGGCGGTGGAGCCTGTTGAAGGCCTAGCGTTGATGAAGGAAAGAAGAGGCACGAAAGAACCTCGCAATCTGGCCAGTGGACCCGGTAAACTCTGCCAGGCCTTCGCCATTGACCGCGCATTAAACGGCAGCGATATGTGCGGTGATGTGCTGTTCGTCCGAGATGTGGAGGACCCGGTGCCGAAGGTTGTTACGACGCCAAGAATCGGCGTAGATTATGCGGGTCAATGGAAGAACAAACCGTGGCGCTTTTTGATTCAGGGGAATGAGTTCGTATCAAAACCATAACCGCTTACAAGTCCGATATTCGTGATCAGGAAAAAGGAGATTAGATGATCACTCACATCACTACGGTTGCAGGTCCACGTGGACGACCAAGAAAAAGCAGAACAATTCTGGACGAAGCAAGTAGGGTTTGAAACCAAAAGAAAGGAGCCTATGGGACCGCAGGCCTTTTAGCCGGAGATAGATGAAAGATGTTTCGGCATGTGACGCCGTTTTTAGCGCTAGTAGTTTTATGGCTGTTGCCTAACTTGGCCGGTGCGGCCGACGGCGACGCGCAACAGCGCCATTTGATCGAAAGCGCCAAGAAAGAGGCCAAGATGGTCTTTTACACCTCCGTAGAAACTGAGTTCGCGCGGGCGTTGACCAGCGGATTCGAAGCGAAGTACCCGTTCATTAAGACGGACATTTTTCGTTCCACCCATGAGAAGATTTTTAGCCGCATGAACGTGGAACGGAAGACCGGCACTCATACGGCGGACACCGTCAGCGTTGGGGAATTCGAAACCTATCATTTGCAAAGACGGGGGTACATCGTTCCCTACAAGACACCTTTTGCCGCGTCGTATGCCGATGGATTCAAAGATCCGAATGGTTACTGGACCGATCTGTACGACAACTTGATCGTTACGGCCTACAATACGAGCAGGGTGAGGCGCGAGGAGCTGCCTAAACGGTATGAAGACCTCCTTCATCCCCGTTGGAAGCGCCGTATGGTGCTCGACCGGAACGAAGATCGCTGGTTTGCCAACATGCTTCACCTTATGGGTGAAAAGAAGGGCATGGAGTTCATGCAAGCGCTGGCGCAGCAAGAAGTCGCCATCCGGTCAGGACGCTCGCTAGCGACCCAGCTCCTCTCGGCGGGAGAATACGACTTGCAGATCGTGGCCTATTGGTACCGCCCGCATCTGATGAAGAAACAAGGCGCTCCCGTTGATTGGGTTGGCCTGGAGCCCGCGATCGTGGCGCTACACCCGATCAGTGTCGTTGATCGGGCGCCCCATCCGAACGCGGCGAAACTCTTCATTGATTTTGCGCTCTCCGACGAAGGGCAAAAGATATTTGTCCAACGAGGCAGGGAGCCAGCAAGGCCGGGTATGAAGCCCGAAGGCTATCCCAGCCATCTTAAGACAGTGCCAAGCCGGGTAGAACTGGCGGAGAAACTAGAAGAGTATACCAAGCGCTATCAATCTCTCTTCGTAAAGTAGGAGCGTTTCAGCTAATGGGAACTCAGCTCCGTCAGTAAGGCAAGAAAAGTGCCGCTCTCAAAGGCGAAGACGGCTGAACTTGTTTATAGCTTCTTGATCACGGTTTGCATTATTCATTTGGCTGGGTGCGCGATGACAAGTGTCAATCAAACGTCCCTAATGGGTCCGGCGGCGGCCGGTGATACTCAGCGAGTGAAAGAACTGATTGCCCAGGGCGCTCCGGTGAACGGGCAGGAACGGGGAATCACCCCGCTTGCCGTCGCGGCCATCGGCGGTCATCTCGCCACTGTGGCAGCATTACTCCACGGCGGCGCTGATGTTAACGCCAAACTCGACCAGGGGAATACGGCGCTACTAGTTGCAACGCGCAAAGGGAGTGTCGAGATAGTCAGGCTTTTAGTCGCTTCCGGAGCGGACGTGAGAGCGCGCAACGACAATGGCGAAACCGCACTACAGCTTGCCGCATGGGAGGGCCATGCCGGCATGGTTGCGCTGCTTTTGAATGCAGGCGCTGATCCGAACTCCAAGGATGCTTCGGATGCGACACCCCTGATCGCGGCCGCGAGTCAAGGGAAAACAGAAGCTGTCAAAGCGCTGGTCAGAGGCGGCGCGGATGTCAACGGCCGCGGCTTGAAAGAGGGCGTGACACCGCTCCTCTTTGCCGCTGGCGCGGGTCAAGCCGCAGTCGTGCGAGCTTTAATCGAGGCCGAGGTCGATGTAAATGCCCCGACGTCAACCGGCGTGACGCCGTTGATGATCGCAGCGGTGCGAGGCCAAACCGGAATCGTTCGAGAGCTGCTGGCCGCGGGCGCACAGGTCAATGCAAGGGATACGAACGGGCGAACGGCTCTTGCGTTCGCCCGCCAGTCGGGCAATAAGCAAGTCGTTAGTGTCTTGGAAGCTGCGGAAGCGACCGAATAGATTTATCTATCGTTTATTGTTCTCTCGCGCTCATACTCTCTGCTTCGGATTTACTTCGGTTCGAATCACATGAAGACCATGTCGCTCGATTATGGCTCGGCGTGGAAATATTAACCCGGCAATGAAAGGATCAAGACGAGCCGAGCTTACG
>DASQUN010000301.1:0-6331 GCA_035641275.1 Candidatus Udaeobacter sp.
ATTAACGGAGGCGCGAATGTCTTAGGCGAAGGTTGGCGTGCTAATGCTACGATCGGGCGTTGTATTCGCCTGATTCAGCGGAACATCGGCGGCTCGTACCCGGGGACGACCTGTAAGGCGACCTTGGGCTGGCCCGGCAAATATGCGCTTTGCATCGCAGAAAACCAGGAAGCCAGCCCGTGGGAGCCGCTGCATGTAGAGCGCGGTTTCGACGCGAATTCGAGCACCGTCACCGCCATCAGCGCCGACGGCTCGGTAAGAGCCTCGGATCTGGACAGCACGAAGGCTGAAGGCGTCCTGACTAATTTTGCCCAAAGGATGGAAGGTCCATCAGGACCGGAAGCGATCATGGTCGTTTGCCCCGAACATGCACGGATCATCGCCGGCGATGGCTTCAGCAAACAGGACGTGAAGAAGTTTGTCTGGAAACGGGCGGCTTATCGTATGAAGGCCTTGCCCGAAGAGACTTTTAACCAGAGAGTGAAGCGTCGGCCGGACTTAAAGTTGACGCGGGAGAGTGCGATTCCAGTTACCGATAAACCTGAAGACATCCTTGTCGTCGTGGCCGGCGGAGACGGTTCTCAGTCACAGTATATTCACGTGTGGGGGCAGAGCACGCCCGAGGGCGGGTCGACGCGATCGGTAACGATATGCGTCCAAGGTTAAGTCGGCCGTTCGAACTTTTCGACCAATCGATGGACTGCCGTTCGGAAACAATCGAGTCTCGCGGATCAGGCCCGGATGAGCCCTATGCGAATGGCGTAGCGCACCAGTCCTGCGGTCTCATGTATGGAAAGTTTATCCATGAGGCTCGCCCGATGAGACTCTGCGGTCTTGACACTGACTCCTAAAAGGGCGGCGACCTCTTTCGTGGTCTTTCCCTCGGCGACAAGTTGCAAGACCTGCCGTTGTCGCGATGTCAAAGGGGGTTCCGGAAAAGTGGTCTTTCCGAGGTAAGCTTCTGCGAGGGCTCCGGAGGCACCGGGGCTCAAGTATGTCGTTCCCTCGAACACTTGGGAGATCGCGACAACCAAATCAGATGCTGCCTGGGTTTTTAAAACGTATCCCTTGATGCCGGCCTTGAGCGCCTCAATTACGTATCGATCCTCCGTGTGCATGGTGAGAAGAATCGTTTTAGTCTTACGGGAGACCTTGTTGATTTCGCGAGCCGCGTCGATACCGTTCAAAAGCGGCATAACAAGGTCAACTACAGCCACATCAGGGTGAAGCTGCCGGGCCAGCCGGATCGCATCGCGGCCATCGGCAGCCTCACCGACGACATCGACGCCTTCCCGTTCGAGAAGAGTTTTCAAGCCTTGGCGCATCATCAGGTGATCGTCTACGAGCAGGACTCGAATTCGCATCTCTAGTTCTCCAGGGGAATGCTAATATGCATTTGAGTTCCGCGGCCCCGTTTCGAATCGATCTGCAGTGTTCCTCCTAGGACGTCGATTCTTTGCCGAATCCCAACAAGGCCAAGCCCCCGGTGCTTCCTCCCAGCCTTGACCGCAGACACATTGAAGCCGACGCCGTCATCGATGATCGAGCAACGGATCATCCGGCCCTTTTGCTGGACACGGACATCGACGCGGTTCGCACGAGCGTGTTTGCTGGCGTTGGTTAGAGCTTCCTGAACAATTCGGTAGAGGCCGGTTTCAACTGAAGATGGAAGACGGCCATTGTTGGAGCCCTTTACACTAATCTCAAGCCTGGATCGCTTCGAAATTCCCTCGGCCAGAAATTCCAACGCGGGTAGGAGTCCATAGTCATCGAGTATGGTCGGGCGAAGCTCGTGAGAGAGCTGGCGAAGGTGCCCTGCGATTTGTTCTAGAAGATCTCTAACCGCCTGTAGTCGTCCACGAAACGGAGGGGGGAGATCGCGACGAATCTCATCCAGGGCAAGGTATGTACATGCGAGAAATTGACCGGTCTCTTCATGGATAGAGTGGGCAATCCGTTTGGCTTCTTGTTCCAGTGTTTCGTTCAGCTGCCGGAGCGCGGTATTGGCGTCGTGGGCGGCGCGATGGGTCATCTCGAATGGCGCAAGGCTCTCGACAAAAAAACTCTCAGTGCCTTTGAGCAGTCGAGCCGACGCTTCGGGCGTGCGCGGGACGGGTAAAAGCTTCACAATCGCTTTGTGATAAAGGACGGCCATTTCCAATACGCCAAGTCCGCCATCGAGAGCCTTTCGCCCAAGCTCGTAGGCTCGGTGTAAAAAAGCTTCGCTTGGATTCGCAAGATGCTCCTGCAGTGCTGACGCATATTGTCTCTCGAAGTCATGCAAGGGAGCTTTCATAGTCAAGTTCCCACGTAGCGCGCGACCAATACCAGGGCGTCATCGCTGTTTTTAGAGTAGTTGGACATAATATTAGCGGCAATTTCTTTCGGCGGTTCATGCAAGTTGACTTCTTCGTCAAAGCCGCTACGGATGCCATCCGTCGCGAAGACCAGCGTATCTCCCGGCATAATAGGAGTGACGGAAGCATCCAGTAGCGGCAATGGACCGCCCAGCACGCCCGGGCGACTTAACAGGAATTCCTTCCGGGGTTTGCTATCAGGGTGCGCTCGCATCATCACCCCTTCAACGTTGCCCACGCCCATCCAAGTCATGGTCGCGTCAGGAGCGTGAATCAGCGCCATACTCATCACGACGCCGCGGCTTTGCCGGAGGGCTTCGTGCGTCCGCCTGAAAAGCGAAATAACGCTATCCCGAGCGTTGGCTTCGAGTGCGTCAACGGCGATTTTTGCCGCAGCCGCAGCCTTGTCACCATGGCCGAGCCCATCCATGACCACTACCAAGACGCTCGTCTCGAAAGGCCTCACCAAGTAGCAGTCGCCGGATTGTCTTTGTCCTGGCAGCGTTAGCTGCGCAACATCCCACTCAATAAGTGAATCCACCATCGACCGATTCCATTCATTTCCATTTCTTAACGGTTACGACGGTCCCGGAACCAACTTCAGAGGTGATTTGAAACTCGTCTACCAAGCGCCTAACGCCTGGTAAGCCCATACCGAAACTGCGCGACGTACTGAATCCCTCCCGCAAGGCTCGTTCGACATCCGGAATGCCCGGTCCATTATCCCTAGCGATCACCCCGATCCCGCGCCGCCTGCCCTCTTCAGCAAGCTTCAGGACGATTTCACCCTGCTGAGCATAGAGTACGATGTTACGCGCCAACTCCGAGATAGCCGTGGCAATCAGCGTTAAATCGGTGGATGTGAAGCCTAGCTGGCTAGCCATCTCCCGACCCCTTTGGCGGGCCGTCACGATATCGCTGTCTGAATCGATCGGTATCCTGATCTCGTGACTTTTCGAGCTGTGCATCTATTAATGGGAGCCGCTTATAGCCTTGATCTTCTTGTCTAAGAATGCCAAGCCCTCCTCCAAGTCCAGCGCGGTTGAAACACCCTCGAGTGTTAAACCCAACTGGACCATGGCAAACGCAACCTCGGGCTGGATGCCGACGATGACGGTCTCGGCGCCGCGCAATCTGATCATGTGCGCAAGATCGCGGATCGTGCGGACGGCGAACGAGTCCATAACATCCAGCGCTGTGACATCGACGATAACTCCCCGCGAGCGAAATGTGCCGACCTGAGCTGCCAGAGCGTCGCGCAATTGTAGCAGGTCCGCGTCAGTCAGCGCCGCCTGAATGCTCGCAATTAAATAGTCACGCTGTTTTAGGATAGGTACCTGCATAGGTCGATCCTTCTAGGATTTCTGCGGCGATTCTTCCAGTGGTGCAACTTTGTAGCCCAGGAGCCGTTCGGCTTCCTCGATGCCTCCTTGTAAATCGCCCACCGTGTTCATCTTGCTTAAATCGACGCCAATGTTGACCAGCGTCTGGGCGAGTTCCGGGGATAGTCCGGTCACAATCACAGTCGCGCCCAGGAGTCGGGATGCCTCCACGGTTAGCACGAGATGGTTTGCAACCGTCGCGTCCATCGCCGGCACGCCCGTGATATCCATGACGACGACCCGCGCACGATTAGTGCGAATACCGCGCAACAGTTGCTCCGTCAATTGCCGCGCGCGCAGCGGGTCAACCGTACCTATAACCGGCAGAATCAGTAACCGCTCACGGACAGGCAGTACAGGAGTAGAGAGTACACGGATGGCCTCCTGCTGCTCGCGAATGACCCGCTCGCGTTCCTGAACAAAGCTTACCGCCACGGTGTTGGCGATTCTGTTGGCGGCCGGCTCGTAAGCGTCCAGCACACGGTTGAGCTTGGTGAAATCTGCGTGGTACTTGGCGAATAGTGAGCGTGCGAGCACATCCCGCAGAAGCAGCACGATACCCACGACCTCGTGCGTTTCCACTCCTCGTGGGATGATGCGTTCAGACAGGTTGCGGGCATAAGCTTGCAACGCCTCCACGGCTCCGGTCTCCAGGACGTCGACGTAGTTGTCATAGACAGCTGTCGCTTCGGCAAAAATCTCGTCTTGGCTCATCGCGGTGAGCAGTTGTGCCTCCGTGATGCGCCGGGCCCACTCCTCTCGAAGTTGGGTGCGGCTCTGCCTCAGATGGGCTACTAACTCGCGCAGCAGCGCAATCGATGATTCGGAAAGGGGCTGCATGGGAACAGCGGGGGACCGAGTCATTGCTTGGGCATCAGCCATGGAAAGCCTCCTTATCTGCCACTCGCGATTTCTCACTGTAACTCTGACTTGTCAAGAGATGGTCTTTTGAACCACGATCGGACAAACAACCAGCCAAAAGACCAATAGACCATGAGTCTTTAGAATACTTTACCAAACAAACAAACTCACCGTTACAGCGGTGATAACGACAATCGCGAACTGCAAGGCAACCACAAGGACCAAATCACTTTTGGCCCGGCGTGAGGCCTCTTGCACGATTTGCTTTTTCATTTTGTTCTCCCCTCAAATGCCCGTTGAGGCGGCCGAATGGGCATGGCGACGCCATTAGTAAATGATGGAGCCCGTCTCTATCTGTCTTTTTCGAGTCTCATACTCTCTTCGGGACATTCTTTCGTTCCTATAATCGTTTTGCAGCTTGTCTATCTGTCGCTTGGCATTGTATTCAGAGGCTGCTCCTGTTGCTAAGCTTCCTGCGGCTGCTCCTCCCAGGAACTGACATCCCCATTGACTGGCGCTCACAAAAATCCATTTTTGAAGCCCTCCTTTTTGTATCCGAGTTTTCGACTCAGAGATAGCGGTTGTGAAGAGTCTATATCGGCCGATTTTTTTTAACATTGGTTCGTAATTCGCCTTTGTTCGAGCAATCGGGCTGCCTGCCCAAGAGACGGTTCATACGGTCTTCCAGGTCTTGGAGCGCAAAGGGTTTGGCTACGTAATCGTCGCAGCCTGCGTCCAAGCAAAGCTTTTGGTTTTGAGAGCTAAGGAGGCCGGTGACCGCAAGGATGGGAATATCTCGATAGCGTGGACTCGTCTTCAGGAATTGCGCTAACTCGAACCCATCCATTCCCGGCATCCACATGTCCAGGAGAATCAGGCTTGGAGTGGTATGTTCGAGTTTGTCCAAGGCTTCCTGTCCACTAGACGAAGTGATCACCTCCCAGCCACGCCTGGGGAGCGCGAGCTCCAGAAACTGAAGAAATTCCCGATGGTCCTCGACAACTAGGACTTTTGCTATTTTTCGATTCGTTTTTCTGTTCACGCAAAAGGCCTCCCTCCGAATATTTCGCCGCCGATCGCTTCAAGCCGTTTTTCCCGCAGACGTCACGCGGCATTTATTAAAGATCTCTCCCCCTGGGACTGAGCTCTGACGACCGAACCTGCGAAGTTGCCATCATCTCAATTCACAATAACGTGTGATGCGAAAGACACCAGTTGGAGAATTCTGTATTTTAAAGGAGAAAAACTCCTGAAAGAGGGGAGGGGGAAATCCCTGAGAAAGCTACAGCGTTCGTCGTTCGTGTGCTTGAAGAGGGCGGCCGGAAGGGTTGTCGCTGAGCACTACTTGCCGAGCAATATTCATATCATTTGCGATTACCCGTGACGATGAAAGCCTGGACCGAAGGCGCGAGGCTAGAGGCCGCAGACGTAGAGCCGTAGAAGTTCTGTCAGGCCCGGACCCTTCGACCCATCGGCTGCGGCCGGAAAGCCTTGCCCCCGAGGTCCACTTTCGGGTGAATCCGGGTTAGGTATCTCATCTCAGAAGTTAATTGAATAAGTCGATGCCTCGCCATCGCGGAATGACGGAAGATTTCTTGCAAATCTTCGAGACATCACACCAGCACACGTTGTGCAGCGCTCGCGTTTTTGGATATATACGTGGGGAGCGCCATCGGTCGGTGGCAGTTATATGGTTCGTTGTTTCAGTAGGAGGAAGTGCTCATGGCAACG
>DASQUN010000302.1:0-3859 GCA_035641275.1 Candidatus Udaeobacter sp.
GGTACTTGACCCTGCCCGCTCCGGCGGCGGATACTGCTACAGAAGCCCATGGATTCCCAGGATTCGGCTGTACAAGTAGTCGGCATCGGCGCTTCGGCCGGCGCGATGGACCCGCTGCGGGAGTTTTTTAGCGAGCTCCCGGCCGACGGTGGCCTGGCTTTTGTGGTGGTTCAGCATCTGGATCCGACCCACGTGAGCTATATGGCGAGCCTCTTGGCAAAACATACCACGATGAAAGTGGCCGAGGCTCAAGATCAGACGAACGTCCAGGCCAACTGCGTCTATACGATTCCACCGAATAAATTTCTCTTTATCAGAGACGGCATGCTGCACTTAACCGAGCCGGTAAAGCGCGATGGGCTGCGGATGCCGATTGACTTCTTCTTCCGCTCCCTCGCCGAGGACCAACATGACAAAGCGGTAGCCGTGCTCTTGTCCGGTAGCGGTTCGGACGGAACGCTGGCAATCAGGGAAGTCCGCGGCGCCGGCGGAGTGGTTTTTGTCCAGGATCCTAAGACGGCCCAGTTCGACGCCATGATCGAAAACGCCATAGCAACCGGACTGGTAGATTATGTGCTGCCCGTACGACAAATACCCGGCCCGCTTCTCCAGTATGTCCAGCAAAGCCGAATCGAACCGACGGGCAGCTCCGAAACTAGGACTCTAGAGGATGGGATCAAGTCTATTCTCAATCTGCTTGTGAGTGAAACCAAAAGTGATTTTCGCTGTTACAAAAAGAGCACGATTCAACGCCGGATCGAGCGCCGTATGGGCTTGGCTCAGATTAGAGAGATCGCGGATTACGCGCGTTTCCTCAGCCAAAATCCTGACGAGTTGGGCAAGCTCTCCAAGGACATGCTGATCGGCGTCACGAGCTTCTTTCGCGACATCGAGCCATTCGAAGAATTGCGGGATAGGGTTATCGAGTCTTTGGTTAAAGAACAAAACAATGAAAATCCGTTACGCGTATGGGTTCCCGGTTGCGCGACCGGTGAAGAGGCCTATTCCATTGTCATGTTGCTCATGGAGGAAATGAATCGGGCAGGAAAAAACTTGAGCCTCCAGGTTTTTGCCTCGGATATCGATCGCGAGGCGCTGAAATATGCCCGCGATGCCATCTATTCTCAGAGCATCACGGCCGATTTGTCCGAGGAGCGCCTCGCGCGTTTCTTTACCAAAAAGGACGGCACTTATCAGATTGCCAAACACGTCCGGGAAGTCGTCACTTTCGCCGAGCACAATGTGATCACGGACCCGCCGTTTTTGAAGATGGACTTGATTAGCTGTCGCAATCTACTGATTTACATTGAGCCGGAAATACAAAAAAGAGTCCTCAATCTGTTCGCCTTTGCGCTCAAACCGTTGGGATATCTGTTTCTGGGGAAGTCCGATACGACCGTTGACCGCAGCGACCTCTATGAGCCGATCTCGCGGAACTTGCGGATTTTCCGCCGCAGACATTCGGTTTCCCGACCGGTCGGTAATCTGCCGCTAAGATTTGCGCCACCGATCCGATCCGACAGACTCGAAGGACAGCCCCCTATCAAGCTCTCCGATCTCAACCAGCAAGTGCTTCTGGCGCATTTCAATGCGGCCATCGTTCTCGTCAATGAAGATGGCAAAATCATGCATTTCTACGGCCCAACGAACAAGTACCTGACGCACCCTTCCGGCGATGCCAATCTGAGCCTCTTCGATATGATTGAAAACCGGTATTCGCTGATGCTGCGCCTCGCGCTCGAAAGGGCGGCCCAAGAAAACAATTCCGTCAAGCTTTCGGCGCTTGATCTCAATCGCGGCAATTCAGCTGAGTCCGTGGACGTAACGATCACACCTGCCGTAGAGCCGAGGTCAGGCAAGAGAATGCTGGCCGTCATCTTTGAGCCCGGACGGACGCCCCTGAAAAATCCCTTTGTGAGCGCCCAGGAAACCGCTGAGCCCGACGTCGATATTACGGCGCATCTAGAAGCCGAGAACAAGAGGCTGAAAGCCGAGCTCCAAGCCGCGATCGAAAGTTTCGAAACCAGTCATGAAGAATTCACCGCCGCCAATGAAGAGGTCCTCGCGATCAACGAGGAGTTGCAGTCCGCCAATGAAGAGCTGGAAACGTCGAAGGAGGAATTGCAATCCGTCAATGAGGAGTTAACCACCGTCAATGCCCAGCTCAACGAGAAGGTCGAAGAGCTGAACAAGATCAATGACGACCTGGCTAATTTTCTCAATTCCTCGGAGGTAGGAACGCTCTTTTTGGACAGGGAATTTTGCATCCGCCGTTTCACCCCGTCGGCGACGGCGCTGCTGAACCTGATCCCTTTGGACATCGGCCGTCCCGTCGGCGACATTTCAACCAAGGTTGTCGATGCCGACCTCGTATCCATCGCCGGCAACGTGCTCAAAAGCTTGGCTCTCTTTGAAAAGGAGGTGCAGACCTCTGACGGAGTTTGGTACATGCTGCGCTGCCTCCCCTATCGCACCTTGAGCGATGTCATTGACGGCGTGGTTTTCACGTTCACTGACGTCAGCCGCCTCAAGCATTCGGAAGAGGCGATTATGGAAGCGCGCGATTACGCCGAAAACATTATCGATACGATGCGGGAATCGTTAATCGTGCTCGATCCTGAGCTTAAAGTCGTTTCGGCCAACCGCGCCTTCTATGAGACCTTCCAGACTTCTCCCGGAACGACTCGGCACCAGTTCATCTATGAGCTGGGCAATCGTCAGTGGAATATTCCGAAGCTGCGAGAATGGCTCGAGAAGATCACCCGACGGCCTACAGTTCGAGAATTTTGAAGTGGAAGACGAGTTCCCCGCCATCGGACGAAAGATCATGTCCCTGAATGCGCGCAGGATCTCCGATAAAAAGGGGGGCGCCCTCCGTTTGATACTTCTGGCGATCGATGATGTCACCGAAGGGAGGCAGGCCGAGCAGGAGCGAAAGAGGCTCGAAAACCAGCTCCTTCAGTCTCAAAAGATGGAAAGCGTGGGGGTGCTTGCGGGCGGCGTCGCGCACGATTTTAATAATATTCTCAACATCATCCAGGGGTACGCTTCTCTTCTCAGGACGCACGCGGCCGCCGGCGGTGAAATCGCTGAAATTTCTGAAGCCATCAACGAATCGACAAGGCGCGGCGCCTCCGTGGTGCAGCACCTGTTAACTCTGGCCCGGAAAACCGAGGCTAAAATCGAAGCTGCCGACGCCAACACTCTCCTCGACGGACTGGGCAGCTTGCTTAAGGAAACCTTTCCAAAAAACATCGAGCTGACGTTGGATTGCGCCCCTGGTCTTCCCCCGACGATGGCGGATCCGAACCAGATCGCTCAAGCGTTGCTCAATCTTTGCGTGAACGCCCGTGACGCGATGCCGAATGGCGGCAGGCTTACGCTCAAGACGGCAATCGTGGACCGGCACCGCCTGCAAGATTTTGATGCGGCAAAAGCAGACCATTACGTTTGTATAGAAGTGACGGACACCGGTAGTGGAATGGATGAAGACGTCCAAAAGCGCATCTTCGAACCTTTTTTCACGACCAAGGGTATCGGCCAGGGTACCGGCCTGGGACTTGCGGTGGTTTATGGAATTGTGAAAAACCACAACGGTACGATTCAGCTTAAAAGTAAACTCGGGAACGGGACAAGTTTCTATTTGTATCTGCCGGTCGTCGCTTCTGGAGACTAAACGCCGTGGATCGCGATCCAGAAAGAAGCTCGCCAACGAACCAAAGGCTCAGTGCCCAAGGAACTTTCCTCATCGTCGAAGATGAAGAACTCATGCTTCGTCTTATGGAAAAGATCTTGAGGGACCATGGTTATCGGGTCCTTACGGCGGCCGACGGGGAAGAGGCGATCGAAATCTATCGGC
>DASQUN010000303.1:0-7250 GCA_035641275.1 Candidatus Udaeobacter sp.
AGCTACGCCTTTGCCGCACCAGCCATAGCCAGCGACAACGATGCGCTTTCCTGCGATGAGCATATCGGTGGCACGCACGATCCCGTCGATCGTGGATTGCCCCGTCCCATATCGATTATCGAACAAATGTTTCGTGGCCGCATCGTTGACGGCGATGATCGGAATCTTGAGCGCCCCGTCTTTCTCCAAGGCGCGAAGCCGAATCACACCCGTGGTGGTTTCTTCCATACTGGCAACCAAATTGGATGCCAGATGGGAATAGTCCGTATGCAACATCGAAACCAAGTCCGCTCCGTCGTCCATGGTGATGACGGGCTTATGATCCAGAGCCGCACGAAGATGGCGATAATAGGTCTTGTTATCTTCGCCTTTGATCGCATAAACCGGCACCCGATCATGCTGAACCAAGGAGGCGGCGACGTCATCCTGCGTGGAAAGAGGATTCGAAGCACAAAGAACAACGTTCGCGCCGCCGGCTTTAAGTGTCTGAACTAGATTGGCGGTCTCCGCCGTCACGTGAAGGCAAGCGGAAAACCGCATGCCTCGCAGCGGCGTTTCTTTGCGGAAACGCTCGCGCACGCGCTGGAGCACCGGCATGTCCTGCGCGGCCCACAGAACACGTTTCCGGCCAGCTGGGGCTAAACGAATGTCCTTAACGTCGTAATTTTTTGCCATGCGAGAATTTTTCTCCGGCCCGTTCGCGACTAAGCGCGTGCCGCCGCTTTCTTGAGATCTTCCGCCCGATCGGTTTTCTCCCAGCTGAATTGACCCTCGTCTGGCGTGCGGCCGAAGTGCCCGTAAGAAGCCGTAGAGCGATAGATAGGTCGTTTGAGTTCGAGACTTTGAATGATGCCCTTGGGTCTAAGATCGAATTGTTCCTGCACGATCTTCGCAAGTTTCGCCTCGGGGATCACACCGGTACCAAAGGTGTCGACGAGGACCGAGACCGGCTGGGCGACGCCAATGACGTAGGCAAACTGGACCTCGCATTTTTTTGCCAATTCCGCGGCGACGATGTTTTTCGCGACATAGCGCGCCATGTAGGCCGCACTGCGATCCACCTTTGATGGGTCCTTCCCGGAAAATGCGCCGCCACCGTGGCGCCCCATACCGCCGTAGGTATCAACGATGATTTTCCGTCCGGTAAGCCCGCAATCTCCTTGTGGGCCGCCGACGACGAAACGACCCGTCGGATTGACGTGGTAAACGGTATTTTTGTCCAGATATTCGGCCGGGATCACCGCCTTGATAACGCCATCGATGATCGTTTCTCTGAGCTTGCCGTATTCGACCTCGGGGCTATGCTGCGTCGAGATGACCACGCTCTGAACCTTCACAGGCTTGCCGTCGCGGTATTCCACGGTCACCTGAGACTTGCTGTCGGGTCGAAGGAAGTAAGCTTCGCCGCCTTTGCGAATTTTAGCCAAGTACTTGACCAAACTGTGAGCCATTTGAATGGGAAAGGGCATAAGTTCCGGAGTTTCGTCGCACGCATAGCCGAACATCATTCCCTGATCGCCAGCCCCCTGCTCTTTGTGTAACCCTTCTCCTTCCGTCACGCCCTGAGAGATATCCAGGGACTGCTGTTCAACCGCCGTGAGCACCGCGCAGGTATTACCGTCGAACCCCATGGACGAATCGATATAGCCGATGTCGCGAACGACTTCCCGAACGATGTCTCCGTAGCTTACCCTCGCCTTGCTGGTGATCTCGCCGGCGACAACGACCATTCCCGTCTTAGCCAGGCTCTCGCACGCGACCCGGCTGTCCGGATCTCCCGCGAGATGCGCGTCCAAAATCGCATCGGAAATCTGATCACAGAGCTTGTCCGGATGACCTTCTGAAACGGATTCAGACGTGAATAAAAAATCCTTCCCTGCCATTGAGCCACCTCCAGGAGCATTTTCGCTCGAAAATGAATTTGTACTGTATAGCGAATCGGAGGAGGGTATTCAACCTTACTCGGATTCGTTGAATCGGCTGCCGATCAGTTTCTCGATGGCCCTGACGGCGCGCTCCGCATCCTCACCGGTCGCTTCCACTTGGATCTTACTGCCCTGAGTTGCCGCCAATGTCAGTACCCCCATGATGCTTCGACCGTCGGCGGTCTGGCCATCCTTGGAAAAACTCACTTGAGCGGCGAATTTGTTCACGGTCTGCACGAGCAAGGCCGCGGCCCGCGCATGCAAACCCAGCTTGTTCTTGATTTCCAGCTTTTTGACAACTCGGTTCACTACTTTTCAATATCCCGATGCTTCACATGAAGCTGATAACGGTCGCTCTTCAGCCGCTTCTGCAGTTCTTCTACCAGAACCACGGACCGATGCCGTCCACCGGTACATCCTAAGGCGATTGTGAGGCTACGTTTTCCTTCCCTCTCATACAGAGGTAGCGTAAATTCCAGAAGGGCGTCCAATCGCGCGAGAAAATTTTTGGTTTCATCCCTCCGGAGGACAAAACTGGCCACTTGTGGATCTAAACCGGTTTTGCCGCGGAGCTCGCTGACAAAAAAAGGATTAGGTAAAAAGCGAACGTCCAACATGACATCGGTGTCGTGCGGAGTTCCGAACTTGTAACCGAACGATAAAAGGAAAAGATTCATGCCGCGGTTGTTCGAAACATGGCTAAATTCCCGCTCCATCTCTCGCTTCAGTTCATGGACGTTCAGCTCGCTCGTATCGATCACCTTGTCGGCGAGTCCGCGCATATCCTCCAAGGCCTTCCGTTCACGGCTGATCCCTTCCTGGATCGATCCGGAGCCGGCCAGCGGGTGGGGCCGGCGTGTCTCGTTGAATCGGCGCAGCAAAACGTCGTCCGTAGCATCAAAGAAAACAACTTGAACGCGGTGGCCGGCGGCGCGGATTTCGGCCAGGATGTCGGGCCAGGCCTGGAGAAACTGACCGCCGCGCAGATCCATGCCGAGCGCGATGCGCCGCGTATCCTCGCGGTAGCCGTGGCAAAGATCGATGAATTTAGGGATCAGCGGGGCGGGGAGATTGTCGATGCAGAAGAAACCTTCATCTTCCAAGGCGCGAATCGCAACGCTTTTTCCGGAACCGGAAAGCCCGGTTACGACGATAATATCGAGACCATCGGCCATACGAAGGCTAGAATTTTTGATCCTCTTCAGCGATGGTCTGAAAGATCTCTTGGCGCGTTTTTGCTTCCATCAGACGGCGTCGGAAAACTTCGTCTTTGAGTAAGCGTGAAATCCTCGCTAGGGCTTTAAGATGATCAGCCGCGGCATTTTCGGGAGCGATCAAAACAAAAAATAAGTGAGTCGGCGCACCGTCCAGAGACGCAAAATCAATCCCTTCAGCACTGCGGGCGAAAACGCCGATCACATGATCAACGTCCGGGAGCTTCCCGTGGGGGATAGCCACCCCCTCCCCGATCGCCGTCGTGCTAATGCGTTCCCGATCCAAGAGAACTTGAAGCACTCTGTTTTTGTCCAGTGGCGGATGGGCCGAGGCTAACCCATCCGCGACCTCTCGTAGGACGGCATTTTTTTCTCGGCTGGCAAGCGTCGGGATGACGTTTTGCACGCTCAGGAAATCCGTGATCTTCACGCCTTGGCCCTTCTCCGACCGAGCTTGTTCTTGCCTTTCTGCTTTTTGACTTGCCGCTCAACCTTGTCCATGACCAAGTCGATGGCAGAATACAGGTCTTCCGTTTCCTCTTTGCCATGAATCATGTTCCCGCCGTGTGTATGGAGCTCGACCTCGGCGAAATGGAGCTCTTTGGCATCTACCGAGAGAACAACATGGGCTTCGAGAGGCCGAGAAAAATACTTGCCGATTCGATGAACCTTCTCTTCGGCGTAACGCTTCAATGCCTCGGTGGGCTCGGTATGGCGAAAAGTGACGGAAACTTTTACCTCGCTCATCCTAATCTCAATTCTTGCAATTATTATTTTCGAAAGTAGGGTTGCCTGCGCTTAGAAGAAGGGAGAATCCCCATGGCCTCGCGGTACTTGGCCACGGTGCGTCGCGCGATATTGATGGAATCGTTGGATAAGAGCGCAGCGATGTGCTGATCACTATGCGGCCGTCGCGGGTCCTCGCGACTGATGATTTCGCGGATTTTCTCTTTTACGCTCTCGCTTGCGACTTCTTCTCCGTTATGCACCGTGAGACCGCTTTGGAAAAAGTACTTGAGCTCGAAGAGACCTTGAGGCGTGTGGACGTACTTGTTCGCCGTCGCTCGACTTACGGTGGATTCATGCATGTGAATATCCTCGGCCACGTCTCTAAGAACCATCGGTCGCAGATGGCTCTTGCCATGGTCCAGAAATTCTTGTTGAAATTTGAAAATGCTTTGCGTGACGCGAAAGAGGGTTTGCTGCCGCTGCTGAATGCTTTTGATCAACCAAGTAGCCGCCCGGACCTTCTCCTGTAAATATTGCCGGGCTTGCTCCTCCGCCACTCCTTCCTGGCCCGCCATGCGGCGATAAAGAGAACTTATGCGCAGCCGTGGAACGCCATCATCATTTAGGTAGATGACATACTCGCCGCTGATTTTCTCGACGAAGACATCCGGCAGCACGGTTTGCACTTCGTCCTGTTCGTAGCCACGGGACGGCTTGGGTTCGAGGGAGGCAATCAAATGCGCCGCCCCGGCTATCTCGTCGATCGTCACCGCCAAATCGCGAGCCATCTTTTCGTAGCGTTTCGATTCCAAATGTCCCAGATAATTAGAGACGATCCGTGCCGCCAGACTGTCGCTCAATCCCAGGTTTTCCAGCTGAGTCAGCAAACACTCACGCAAGTCCCGCGATGCAACGCCGACCGGGTCGAAAAACTGGATTCTTTTCAATACCGCCTGGACTTCTTCGAGCGTGCTCTCGGTGGCTTGGCAAACGTCCTCGAGCGGAAGCGCGAGATAGCCGTTTTCGTCGAGATTGCCGATGATGTAACGTCCGATCAACTCCTCTCGCTCCATGATCTTGGAAAGCCGGAGTTGCCAGAACAAATGATCTTCTAGGGACGTTTTCTTCGTCAGGCTATTTTCCCAGGATGGGGGCCCGTCGCCATCGTCCGATCCCGTCTCGGCGGTTAATGTATCGTGTCTGTCATTGGAGTGGGTGTCGAGATATTCCTGCCAATCCGGGGTGACGAGCTTATCAAGGACCGACTGCTCCCGATTAATGACCGGTTCTACGATCGGTTCGGGGCTGTCGGGTTGTGCCTCCGGCCGTACCTGTTCACCCGCTTCGGGTTCTTCGATAGGAGCTTCTTCGAGGGCAGGGTTCTCTTGCAATTCCTGAGAAATCATCTCTTGCAGTTCGAGCCGGGAGAGCTGCAGGAGCTTGATCGCCTGCTGCAGCTGAGGGGTCATAACTAACTGCTGCGCGAGTTTTTGAACCTGACGAATCTCAAGAGCCATAACTAGAACTTAAATCCTTCTCCTAAATAGAATTTTCGCGCCTTGGGGCTCGCGGCGATGGTCTCGGGTGTACCCTCTTCGAGAATAGCCCCTTCGTTGACGATATAGGCGCGGTCGCATATGCCCAAGGTTTCTCGCACGTTGTGATCGGTAATGAGAATCCCGATTCCACTGGTGATCAGTCGACGTATGATCTTTTGAATTTCCGCTACGGCGATCGGGTCCACGCCGGTGAAAGGTTCGTCGAGCAAAAGAAAGTACGGCGAGAGGACCAGCGCGCGAGCAATTTCGACCCGGCGCCTCTCCCCACCCGATAAGGTAAACGCCTTGTGGGTGGCCAGGTGGCTGATGCCAAGCATTTTCATGAGCGCCCCTGAGCGCTCCTGTTGCTGTTCTGCATTGAGTTCTAAGGTTTGCAGGATCGCCAGCAGATTTTCCTCCACACTCAGCCGCCGAAAGACAGAAGATTCCTGTGGCAGATAACTTATTCCCGCGCGTGCCCGCTGATAAATCGGTGCGGCAGTGAGATCTTCATCGTTAAGAATCACCTGCCCTTCATCGGGTTGAACCAAACCGACCATCATGTGAAACGTCGTGGTCTTGCCTGCGCCGTTAGGGCCGAGCAGGCCAACGACGTCTCCCCCTTTGACTTCTAAATTCACTCCATTGACAACGCGACGACCCTCGTAGGACTTCGAGACTCCCGCCGCCTTCAAGACGCTCATTTCTGTTTGCCGCCGGTGGCATCCCCTTTATCCTGATTCTTGAGCTCTTCCGGGAAAATCGTCGCCACGACCCGGGTCTTGCCGTCGCCCTCAGCAACCGCGCGATCCTGCTCCATGAAGTAGACGATCTTGGTGCCCGTGACTTGACTGTTGCCTTGCCGCATTACCGGATTTCCCGTGAGGGTCACGGTTTTAGCTTTGTCATCGAAGACCGCTTTTTCCCCAGTGGCAATCCGATTGCCCTGCGTTGCATTCACTTTTCCCTCAGCCACAATTTGGCTCATTTGTTTCATTTGCGGATCGTAGTAGGCCGTCAGCGTCTCACTTCTCATCGTCATATCCGCCTGCACGGTTACCACGCGGCCCTTATAAGTGATCGTGTTCTTAGTCTGATCGACCTCCATCCAGTCAGCGGTAATGTAGATAGGATCCTTCTTGCTAAGTTCGAAAGCGGAGGTTCCGCCCTTCTTCGTTTGTTCCGTGGCCGGAGCCGGCGCATCGGCGGCAGAGTAAACCGCTGCTGATGATAGCAATAATACCAAGAGACACCGGCTGAGCAACGACAACGAATCGTGCATTTAGCGCCTATCCGCGAGATTCAAAATTCGCTTCTTTTCTCTTCTTTGGCAGCTTATTGGGTTCGATCTTAGTCTTCACGTTCCGCAACAAGCGCACCTTCTTGTCGTCTAATTCGACTTCCATACTTGAACCCTCCAATTCAAGGCCTTCGCCAACCATTGTCGTCCTCCGGGGAAAGACGATTTGCTGCTTCGCCGGCAAGTAGACGGCCTCGTCGGAATTCAGAACATACCCCTGATAGGCCAGTTGGATGCCGCCCTGAAGCTCCATTTTTTCCAGGTCCTTTTCATTCAAGTAAATCCGGGCCACCTCACCCGTCGTTTCAGCGGTCTGGCCTTTCTTGTCGTAGTAAAAGAAGCGCGGCTTCTTGATAACCGCTTCCCTCTGTTCCTTAAAATAGCTTGCCTCATCGCCGAAAAGCTCCCATACCTTCCGACCGTCCTCAATTTTTGCGCGACGAAAGTCCCGAATGTGCAGGGCCGACTCGGGCAGATGCTCCAATGCCTTCAACGGATCTTTTCTAAACTCTCTGGCCTTCATGACCCAGATGCTCTCGGCCAC
>DASQUN010000304.1:0-7406 GCA_035641275.1 Candidatus Udaeobacter sp.
CCAAAATAATGTACGAGAGATGCCCAACGGTGGAATAGGCCAGCCTACGTTTCAAATTATCCTCACTCATCGCCAACAGCGACGCGAGCAGGATCGTCGCCGCGGCGAGTCCGGCAATAAAGTGGGTTGCAGGGATCTGTTGCAATAGTTCGGGACCGAAGACGAAACCGGCGACGCGGGCCATCCCGAAAACTCCCGCCTTCACCACGGCGACCGCATGGAGCAAGGCACTCACCGGCGTCGGCGCGACCATGGCCGACGGCAGCCAGCTATGGAGCGGCATCAAGCCCGCCTTGACGCCGACTCCGATGGCAAAAAGACACAATAGAATCGAAAGGCTTTTCTTATCGACCGAGAACGGCAACATTCCGCCGGGCCGGAAATCGAGCGACGCAGCCAGGTTCTGCGTCCAGGCCACGGCTAACAGTAGCGCCGCTCCGCCCATCAGCAGATAGAGGAGGTACTTGCGTCCAGCGGCGATGGCTTCCACCGTACCCTTGTGGATCACCAGCGGATAGGTAGCGATGGTCAGCACTTCGTAGAAAACCAGGAAGGTAAGCAAGTTCGCCGCGAACGCGATGGCAATGGTCGACGATAGACAGACAGCAAAGCTCGCAAAGTAACGCGTCTGTTGCCGTTCTGCCAGGCTGCGCATGTAGCCGATAGAGTAGACGGAAGTAAGAATCCACAGCAGCGATGCAGATAGCGCAAAACTCAGGCCCAATGGATCGACTCGGAAAGCCAGTGAAACACCAGGAGAGATGTCGAACAGCGTGATGGCCGGCGAACGGCCGCCGAGGACATCGGGGAGCATAGAAAAGACAAGGCCGAATTTTAGCGTCGCTGCCGCCAGGGTCCACGCCTCGCGCAAATTGGGACGGCGCTTCGATAACACGATTAGAACCGCGCCGACAAGCGAGATGATAACAGCCAACAGCGGCCTTAACGAGAAATAGCTATCCATGAGAGAAATACGGGTTGTTCCGCTTTAGCCAGCGTACAAACGGACGGCGATGGGTTCCAAAACCTGCGTCACGATCACGGAATTTAGCAAGCCAAGCACCAAGATACCGCCGGCCAACAGGAGAATGGGCATTAGCATGCTCGCCGGCGGATCCAGGCGAGCCGGATCATTCTTCTCAGGCGGCTCAGCCTTGGCGTAAACATTTTCTAAAACGCGAAAGAAATAGGCGGCGTTTAGCAGGCTGCTAAGAAGAATGACCGCGCCAAACCAACCGTTGCCGATTTCGATGGCGCCCAGGAGAAGATACCACTTGCTAAAGAATCCTGCAGCCGGCGGAACACCGATCATCGATAGTGCGGCGACGGTAAAGGCGCCCATCGTCCATGCCATTTGTCTTCCCAGCCCGGTGAAGCGACGAATTTCCGCCCCACTCGTCCGATAGCGGATAGCACCGGCGACGAAAAATAGGCAAGCCTTCATGAAGGCGTGATTGAGAATATGCAGCAGCGCGCCTACCAGCCCCAGCGGATGTGCCATACCGAATCCGAGACCGACATAGCCGATCTGACTCACGCTGCTGTAGGCGAGCATACGCCGCAGATCATTTTGCGCGATGGCCATGACGGAACCAAAGACGATACCCGCAGCAGAAAGCCAACCGACCACGGGCAGTACCGGAAGTTGATTCACTGAGTAGTGCGGCTGGAAAACTTCCAGGAAAATACGGATCAGCACATAAGCCGCCACTTTTGTCATGATCGGCGGAATTAAGCCTGCCACCGCCGAAGGAGCGTAGGTGTAGGCGTCGGGCAACCACAAATGAAGGGGAAAAAGCGCCATCTTAAGAGCCATTGCCACGGCAATCAGCGTGGCCGCAGCCGCGACCGCTCGCGAGTCGTAGATGGCAGGCAGCCGCTGCGCGACGTCCGCCATATTCAACGAGCCCGTAGAAAAATAAAGAAATCCCACGCCGAGAACATAGAAGCTTCCGCCCAAGCTACCGAGAATGAGATAACGGAAGGCGGCGACCGGAGCTCGTTTTTCGCCAATAGCGACCAGAGCGTAGGCGGAGAGAGAAGCGATCTCAAGAAACACAAAGAGATTGAACAAATCACCGGTAACGATCATCCCGCTCAACCCAGCCAGCAGCAAAAGTCCGATCGCATGGGCAGTAACAAACCGATCCGGGGCTTCATGCGTTATGGAGAGGCGGAAATAGATCATGGCCACAAATCCAACAAAGGTGACGACCGACGCCATAAATGCGCCGAGGGTATCGACGACGTATTCAATTCCGACGGGCGGCGCCCATCCACCGAAGTGATAGCGCATGGTCCCCGTTGACAGCACCTTGTATAAGCTCGCAAGGGAGAAAAGCGCGGCTAGGCCGGATCCAGCCACCGCAATCCCGGCAGCGAGACTCTTGCGCAGCAAGCCAGCGAGTGGAACGAGAAAAGCAGCAAAAAGCAGCGACGCTGGAATAAGAACCGGGAGATGGTTCACGGTGAACTTTTCATCCGCTCCAAAAGGTCCTCCTCGTCGAGCACACCGTAGCGCCTGTAAATGGTGATCAACAGCGCGAGAGCAACTCCCGTCGTCGCTACGCTCACGACAATGGCGGTCAGAATCAGCACGTGGGGCAAGGGATTGACGTACTGCGCGGCGGTTGTACCCCAACGGGGATCCCATATCGGCACCGTTGCCCCTGGGTGGGTCGCCCCCTGGATATAGAAGAGAAAAATCGCGGTTTGAAAAATGTTCAGGCCGATCAGCTTTTTTAACAGATTTCGTTTACCGATCATCCCGTATAGGCCGATGACCAGTAAAAGCGCGGTCATGAAATAAGTGAAGTTGTGAAAAACAACCGTCGCCATCAGTCCTCCCTTCCCAAAAGATGATCAAAGAGAGTAACCAACGTGCCCCACACCACCATGCTCACGCCGGTCTCGACGATGAGAATCCCGAGCGATCGAAGCTCCGGCGCGGAAAGCCCAGGGATCGGCAATCGCGCATAATCTAAAAACTCGCCCCCCAGGAGCATCGGCAACAGACCGGTAACGCCGTAAATTAGGATACCAATGGAC
The DNA here is from genome assembly GCA_035641275.1 of Candidatus Udaeobacter sp. Classification (GTDB taxonomy): domain Bacteria; phylum Desulfobacterota; class Binatia; order UBA9968; family UBA9968; genus DASQUN01. Next base: position 3,049 of record DASQUN010000304.1, read on the forward strand.
GCCACGACCGAGGCCGCCGTTGGCGAAAACCGACTATGCTCTTCTTCCTCACCGAGAGAAAGCCGCAGTAGCATCATCGAAGCCGCGAGGATCACGCCTCCCTGAAATCCGCCGCCCGGACCATAATGGCCGTGGGTAATCACGTACAAGGCAAAGACTTGAATGAACGGGACCATGAACCTGGCGACCCCGTTGACGATGGGATTTTCGTATTCGCCTCTCATGAACTTGCACCGCTCCGAGGCCCGCGGGGAAGAATCAAGATAACTGCCAGGCCGGCGGTGAGAATCACGACCGTTTCCCCCAAGGTGTCATAGCCCCGGTAATCCGCCAGTACCGAGGTCACGATATTGGGAGTGTGGGTTTGCGGCACGGACCCCTCAATGTATTGTGGAACGATATGGACTCTGGCGGGAGCCGCGTAATTTCCTGGTCTCGGCAAATCGCTTTCCGCATACATGAACAGAGCGAAAAACGCGAGCAATACAAACCACATCAAGCCGCTCAATCTTGCGATCTCCGTTCCATGAAAAAAAGCGCAATTAAAAACAAGACGCCGCTCACTCCTGCGCCAAGGGTTGCCTCCGTGAATGCCACGTCAAGCGCGCCCATCGAAGCAAACAGGAGCGCCATAACGAAGCTATAGCCGCTGAGAATCACCACCGCCGCCAGCAGATCGCGCAATGCAAGCGCCGTGATGGCTAAAAAAACCAGAACGATTAGCAGCCAAAATTCAACTTCCCAGATCATCGTTATGCGCTCTCGCCAGCCCGCCAGATTGTGATACCGGAGCGAAAAGCCGAGCGCATGAGCGCATGCGTGGCGGTCGGGTTGGTAATAAATATGATTCCGAGTATCAGCAGAATTTTGAAGCTCGTCAGATCCGCGCCGTTGTATAATGCCAAGCCCACCAAAACGAGCATACTGCCGAGGGTTTCCGCTTTGCCCACTGCGTGCGCGCGGCTATAAAAATCGGGTAACCGAAGTAACCCGACGCAACTCACCAGAAGAAAAACGCCGCCTGAGACAATCAGTCCCGCCACGAACCAATTCATTGGCTTCACTCCCGCCGCCGCTCAAAATACTTGGCGAACGCCACAACGCCGATGAAGTTAAGCAGCGCGTAGGTGAGTGCCAAATCGACAAACATGTCGACGCGGCCGTAGATAAATCCGATAAGTACGAGGGCCAATACAGCGTTGGTGCCGATCAGCCCCGCCCCGATCGCCCGGTCAAAGACACTCGGCCCCGTGGCAATCCGGTATAAACTGGCTGCGAACAGCAAGGCGATAAAGACGGTCAAGGCCAGAAAAAAAGTGCTCACGGCAGGTTCTCATCTTCCGAAACCCACTGAATTTCCGGCTGAAGTTCTTCCGGCTCGCCGAAAATCGCTTCGAGTTTGGCTTGCATTTTCTCTTCCAACAGAGCGCCGACCGCTTCCGGCACAAGAGCGTGGACCAAATAAGTCCCCTCGGTAAGATCGACCGTGATGGTCCCGGGGGTCAGCGTTATCGAATTAGCCAGAATAAGTTGACCGACCGGGCTGCGCAGCCGCGTTCTGAACCGAAGCAAACCGGGTTTAATCGGTAATTTCGGATGGAGTACGATATAAGCCACCTGAAGGTTCGACTGTACAATCTCGTAAATCAACCAACCGAAATAGGAAACAAGTCTCCATCCCGCTTTCAAAAACGCCGACATGCTCGCCGGAGTCTTGCGCTGACCTTCCTGTGGCGCCAACAGATCTTGCGTGACGAATGTCACGAGCCCAGCCGATGCGAGACCGAAGATGAGATACTTGAGCTCAAGCTTTCCGGACAAGGCGAGCCAAAAGGCAAACAGGATGGTAAATTGAAGAGCTAATCTCCCGGCTTTCTGCATAGTCATTCGCTAGGTTCTCCTTCAGCACAAACTCAGGATGGTTCACGTTAACTTATTTACGCCCTTTTTCTAGTTAGCAAAAGCTTTTTCTATGACGGCATGACGGTGTTGAGCACGAGGATCCCTGCGAGATACAGTAAGTAGAAGAACAGTAGGGTCGCACCGGCCCGTCGTGTAATCGTCCCCTTTCGAAGGACGAGAAAGGCTATCCCGCCCATCAAGATGAGCAGGGCTGGAAAATTAAAAAGCTGTGTTGTGCGACTCATGCTGACTTCGTCGATCGAAGCGGCAGTTCCAACGATCAGGGACAGGTTTGCAATATTCGCTCCCAGAACGTTCCCAACCGCCAGGTCAGAAACATCTTGGCGCGACGAAGAAATAGCTGTGACGAGTTCAGGCAGCGAGGTTCCAACCGCTATGATGGTCAAGGCGATGACTAGAGGGGAAATGCCCAAGCGCTCTGCCAAAACGACCGCCGAATCTACAAGCAAGCGGCTGCCCAAAATAACCAGTCCGGCGCCGGAGCAAAACTGAATCGAAGTGCCTAAGCGGGAATTCAACCATGTATGGCCCGCGGTTATATCTCCTTCAATGGCAACCGCCTCCGCTACGTCTTGCGGATCAACGTCACGCTTGCGTAGGAAAAAATCATAGACAAAGTACCCTACCCCAACCGCTAGAAGGATGGCTCCCTCCATCCGCGACAGCCGAAGATCTAGCGTGATCACGAACAAGACCACGCCTAAGAGAAGCATCGCTGTCAAAGGGAGACGCAATTCCGATGGGTGAACGGTGATATGCTTTAGCGCCGCCGTCGTCGCAAGAACCAGCCCGATATTGCATACCGCCGAACCCACAGCGTTTCCGAGGGCTATGCCAGACTCTCCCTTTACGCCGGCCGTAATTGAGACCACGAGCTCGGGAGATGTTGTTGCCAGACTGACCAGCGTGGAGCCGGTAACGACTCGGGGTAACCGCAGAAACTGGGCAATACGTATGCTGGCGGAAACAAAGAGATCGCCACCCTTAATTATCACGCCTAAGCCGACGAGCAGAATGAAGAGTTCAAAGAACATGAAATTTGCAAGCCAACGAAAAAAGCAAGTCCGATTCGCGCTAGCACATGAAGATGCTGTCCCAGGAACAAACTAAACTGGCATCCATAGAACTCACCCCTGTCTATTTCCTAATGTTCTCTTTAGAGTGAGGTGGCTCCGACGCGAGGACTGAATTAGGCGGAAGGGGAGCACGCGCGGGTTCTCCCGGCGGCTCCAAAGCGCGGCACGGTCCCAGAATCGTCAATAGAACAATCCCGCGTCTTGCGTCCTCGAGCCCGCGAAACGCTCCAAGGAGACGACGGCGTGGCCGAACAGGTCTCGTCGGTTCCTGAAATCCTCGTGAACGGGTTGCGATATCCGTCTTCCGTGGTTGTCGGAACGACTGTGCTTGTCGGATTTGCTCTTGTTCCGAAAGCCGTCTCTTTAGGTCCTCATTGCGTCCCTCTGCTACAGCGTGCTGCCGCCTGAGCCACTGCAGAAAAACGTTCACAAAGGGTAAAAGGAGGAAGAGCACTAGAAGCAAAATTTGCTCAGCCGTCATCGTGTCATGCCTCCCTATTTTTTCGCCCCGGGGGCACTCTCCTCACCCTCTGTCGCGATGGCATCGCGCATAGCGGTATCGGCCTGCACGTTTTTCATTCGATAATAATCCATAATGCCCAAGTTTCCCTGGCGAAAGGCCTCCGCTATGGCGCGAGGCACTTCTGCCTCGGCCTCGACAATTCGCGCCCGCATTTCCTGCTCGAGGGCGACGGCCATGGCCCGGCGTTAAGCGGAATATCCAGGCCCGCTTTGACCGCGCTGGCCGGCGCGCTTATCGCGGACCCCAGAATACTTTGCACCGTCTGTTTGCCAAGAAAGTGGTCCATCCGAAAAAGCGCCTTTTCGGAAAAGCCCTGGCGCGCCGATTGCCGGTCAGTGCCGAAGGGCTTTTCCAAAACGATACGGCTCCCCTCAGGAACTCGCGCGGCGCGGATAGAGCGGAGCGCCGGCAATAGAACCCCTGGCGGTAAAGCAAGATAGAGAACCGCGGCATCACTCCCCGAAGCGAGAGCGGCCTGGACCTGTTCGGGCTTGGTCACATTCGCTTTGCGGTATTCAAGCCGCGAGCTCAAATCGTTCGTCCATACCTCCACGACATCACGCACATGCAGTTTAAGTTTCGCGCGAATGTAGTTTTGAAAAAATGCTGTGTCCCAGTCTTCCGGGGCTATGCCAAGGATCTGAATGTCTGCCCCAACCCTCTCCTCCTGCCGCAGTTGCGCGAGAGTCGGCAACAAATAGCTCGATGTTAGATCGCCCGAGGCGCCGAAAATAATAAAGTAGCGGATCATCTTGCCGCCGCTTTCTTCATCAGTCGAGCGAGGTTAACGCCGCTCGAAATGACTCCGATATGGCTGAATGCCTGCGGATAGTTGC
>DASQUN010000305.1:0-10237 GCA_035641275.1 Candidatus Udaeobacter sp.
TAGGCATCGCCGACGGAGCGCGCGATGAGAGACATGGCTGAGAAAATTCATAAGAGTTGATTTTCGCTCGATCAAACAACATCAGCGGAGGCGATGTCAAACGCGCGTGAGAGTCTGCTCCTAAGGCTGCTTGAAAATGACGCTTGACGGCACTATGAATGGCTGCAACCGTCTTGGGTTGTGGTTCATGACGATCGACAGAGCGTGTGAACAACGCCTCTTCGCCCTCGACGATGCTCAGGATGGACGGGTAAACACCTGTTTTCTTAGGACCACGCCCGTTCGTGGTGAGCCCTCGACAAGCTCGGGACTAAAGGCGCAGTCGAGGGAGCCTGCTCTGAGCGTAGTCGAAGAGTCGAACCATGAACGGAACTCTGGCAGGAGAATTTCTATGCTTATTCTATCGAACGAAGATATCGAAAAGATCTTGCCGGTAGGCGCTTGCCTCGAGGTGCTGGAGGAAGCCTATCGTGATCTCGGCAACGGTATGGCGGCGACAGTTCCGCGCTACGACGTCTTCAGCCCCACCCGTCCCAACGAGTTCTATGAATACAAAACCATGAGCGGGGTCTTGCCTCGGCGAAAAATCGCCGCCCTGCGTCTTAATTCCAGCGTCGTCAAGTGGTACGAAAAAGCCGGCCGCGTGCGCAAGGACAAGCTCCCCGTCGCCGCGGGCGATCGATTCGTTGGCTTGGTCATGCTTTTCAGTACCGAAACGGGCGAACCTCTAGCGATTTTTCCCGATGGTTATGTACAGAAGCTGCGCGTTGCCGGCGCCAGCGCCATCGCCGCGCGCTATCTTGCGCGCAAAGAATCCAAAGTCATGGCGCTACTAGGCAGCGGCTGGCAAGCGAGCGCGCACCTGGTCACGCTCTGCAGCATCCGGGATTTGACGACCGTGAAAGTCTATAGCCCGACGCCGCAAACCAGGAGCCGTTTCGTACGTGAGATGGGAGACATCGTTTCGGCCGCAGTGAAAGAGGCGGCAAGCGTCGAAGAAGCGCTGCAGGACGCCGACATCATTACCTGCGCCACGAATTCCATCTCGCCTTTGTTCTCCGGGGATTTGTTGCAGCCGGGTGTTCACGTCTCTTGCGTCAAACCCTGCGAGCTGGACGCTACAACATACAAGCGATCGGACCCTTTGATCATCCACTGGACGGAGGCCAAACCCTTTCAGATCGCCATCGGCGTTGATCCCGAGTCCATTCCTGACATTACCGAAGGTTGGCAGCATCCGATCACGCGCGAGGTAGCTCCGGTCTGGGACTTGCCGACACTTTCCCAGCTCGTTAACGGTCAACATCCGGGACGGGTCAATAAAGATGCGATCAGTTGTTTCTGCAACAACGTAGGACTTGGAGTGCAGTTTGCCGCGGTCGGCGCTGAGGTTTTGGCGCGCGCGAGAGAAGCGAGAGTGGGGCGGGAGATTCCGACGGACTGGTTCCTCGAGTCGGTGCATCCATGACCCGCCGATAAAAAAGGGCTCATCTACGTCAGCGAATTAAGGAGGGAGACGATTATGATCACGGCGCAGGATTTAAAGGGTGTAATGGCGATGATGCCGGCGTTTACCACGCCTAACGGCGCTTCACCCAGCACCAAGGACACGGTCAATACGACGGAGCTGGAGCGGGCCGTCGACCGGATTATTCGAGACGGCATCGATGTCGTCACGACCATGGGGAGCTTCGGCGAGTGCCATACCCTATTATGGCCTGAGAAGAAGACACTCATTGAAGCCACCATCGCCGCCGCGCGCAAGCGCGTGCCCGTTTTCATTGGGTGCACCAGTCTGAACACGAGGGAGACGATCGAGCAGGTGGAGTTCGCCGCCCACGCCGGCGCCGACGGCGTGCTCTGCGGGGTGCCGTTCTATTTTCCCTCAACCGTCGATAACGCCGTGCAATTTTATCTCGACCTTGCGGATGCTTTTCCGGCTCTCGGCATCGCGATCTACCATAATCCTCAGCTGCATCGGATCACGATTCCAGTTTCCGCTTTTAACAAGCTAGTGACCCGACGTAACATCGTGGCGATGAAAGACAGCCATCGCCAGCCCATTGCTTTTATGAATCTGATGAAGATTACCCAAGGCAAGATGAGTGTTTTTTGCAACCAGAGCCAGTGCTATCCGTACATGCAATTCGGCGCCGCGGGCTGCTGGTCCATCTCGGCCTGGCTGGGCCCCGGGCCGCTGCTGCGCCTGCGCGATGCTTGTTATGCCGGAGATTGGGAGACCGCGAAACAGATTTGCATAGATATGGATGCCGCGTACAAGGCGCCGGGAAGGCCGGGAGATCTCTTTTGGCGCGAGAACGCGCACAAACTCTCGATGAATGAGGCTGGCTATTGCACGCCGGGTCCTCTACGTCCGCCGTTCCGGATCGTTCCTCAGGAGATCTTCGAGCATGCAAAACAGATGGCGGCAAATTGGCAGACGCTATGCGAGAAATACCCGTATCGAAAAGCGGCGGCGGCATAGCTCGTAGCCGAACACTCCAAGCATATCTGTGTTACACAGTCTGCGAGGTACAGGATGATTCGTGAAGTCCAATTGTCTTTAACCGTAGCCGGGCTGGTCTGTCTATTTGCAGTTTCATCGGAGTGCCGTGCAGAGACGTTCCGGGTCGGGTTCCCGTCGCTCGCGACCGGTTTCGCCCCCTCGTGGGTCACCGCCGATAAGGGCATCTGGAAAAAGCATGGTCTGGATGTCGAGTTGATCTATCTGCGTGGCGGCTCAAGAACCGTTTCGGCCCTGATCGGTGGCAGCGTGGATTTTATTCTGGGATCGGACCTGGGAGTGACGACGGCAATTCTCCAGGGCGCAAGCTTGACTCGGGTGGGTGTCACCACCAACACGCTTGGCTATTCGATGGTGACCCAGCCGAACATCCAAAACGTCCGCGATCTGAAGGGCAAAGTGATCGGAATCACGCCTGGGCGCGACGCCGCTTACGCGCGAGTCGTCAAGCTGCTGCGCGACAATGGTATGGACGCCGGCAAGGACGTTACCTTTCTCTCGGTCGGCGATGGAGGTCCGGCCGCCCGGGTGGCCGCGCTGTCCAGCGGCGTTATTCACGCGACGATGTTTACTCCGCCCTCGGATCTCATCTCGGAGAAAGCCGGCATGAAGACGCTCGCCAAAATCGACGTGGCGAATGTCGGCGGTGGTTTGAATTCCACGCCGTCATTTTTGCAGAAGCGGAGACCGCTCGCTTTGAGATTTTTGCGCGGCTACATGGAAGGCATTCGCTATATGAAGTCTCACAAGGACGAAAGCCTAAGGATTTTTTCCAAGTATGTGCGCAATCCGGATCTCGGGATAATGGCCTACCTCTATGACGAAATCACAAATCGGGTAGAGAAAGATCTGCGGCCACAAACGGAAGCGGTGCGCGCGCTTTTGGACTTGGCTGCGTTGGATCTCCCCCAGGCGAAGAATTTAACCGAGAGGGATCATTGGGACCTAAGCTTACTGGATGACATTCGGAAGTCTGGCTTCCTGGATCAGCTCTATCGATAACTGAAAAGCTGCTAACGCTCAAATTCGAGAATAATTCGAAGTCATCCCGGCCAAGCTGGCGATAGCTAGCGCAAGGCGGAATCCTTGACCCCCTCTTTGTCTCCCCCTTTAGAGGCTGTGTCGCAATGCAAATCTCCCCTGGCCCATCTTTTCCAAAGAGGGGCATCACGAACGTCTAAGAAACTCCCCTTTTTCAAAGGGGGATAAAGGGGGATTTTCACGGGCGCGTGCCAATGTTGCGGATCGCAAGCGTTCGTGGTCGGTTTGTCGAACCGATAAATTCGATTGCGACACAGCCTCTTAGCAAAGGGGGAGATTTAGTGGGGGTTCTCGATGCCGGCTTCACACACCCGAAAAAAATCAACGACAGACTGTAGACCGAGACCGAGAAGTGAGCCTCAGAGCGAGCGGGCAGAGGAGCATAGAGCTGCGCCGACTGGTATGGCCTTGGTCATAAGGTTGCACTTCTTCCTACCTGTACACCCCACCGCTCAGCTCACGGGCGTCCTCAAGGCACAGACCTATTGCCGCGACCGGAGAGGCTCGCTCCTCGGCCATTTTTTATAAATAAGTCGGCTAGCGACCCTGATAAATTTTTCTAGCGGCCCGGAGATGGGCTATGGCTTTCGCCTTGTTGCCCATTGACTCGAAAAGCAGGCCCAAATTGCAATGGGCGTCGGCGAAGGAGGGATCACGCTGAATTGCTTGGCTATAGGCCTGAACGGCGTCTGAATACCGTTTAAGATCTTCCATCAAGACGCCTAGATTGAAGTGCGGTGTCGGGTCGCCTGAGGCATGCTCGGTCGCGGACCGGTAATGCGCTTCGGCCTTCTCCCATTCTCTGAGATCGTGATAGAGCTTGCCCAGATTGAGATGCGCATCGGCCATCTTCGGATCGAGTTCCAGAGCCTGCTGGTAAGCCCGCTCTGCCTCTTTAATCGAAGTGGTTTCTAACTCGAGCGCGACATTGAACCAATGCTCTGCCGTGAGCTTTTCCCTAGGAGGTCTCGGCGGGCGGGAGATCTTGACTTTTCGGGCGATGTAATCGGCATCGAAATTGAAGACAAACTGGCCGGAATCCGGCTGCCATCTCGCTCGTCCATCCCACGCGACGACGCGGCGCCCATCGGCATAGATCTTAATCGTCGTGAGGTGCCGGTCGTCGGGAAGCTGGCGCTTCAACGACGAAAGCATGCGGATGACATTCTTGAGCGGGACGCGCGAGTTTATTAGTCCCTTGGCCGTTTTGAGCAAAAGAAGATCTTGAAAAGTGAAACCAAGGTGCTTTCTTCGGCCTCGGCTCGGCGCGACAAAACCGGCGCGGACAAACGAGCGGACGCGATTACCCGGCAGGTCGAGGATTTTCGCCACCTCGCCGCTGGTGAAAAGTTTCATCTCTTTGTGGAATGGGCCTTCTTTTGGGACTTTTCGTCGCTCGCAGCCTTGGCTCGAACCGCGCCCTTCTTTTCCTTTGTGGTCTTCTTCCCCAGACTTTCCTTGAGAGCTGACATCAGGTCAATCACCTGGGCGCGCGGAGGCTGAGGCGCAGCCACCGTGATTTGCTTACCCTGAGCTTTTTGTTCCACGAGATCCAGCACGCGTTGGCGGTATTCATCTTCGAACTGTTCTGGGTGGAATTCCTCATTCGACAGCTCGTCGATCAGGCGAATCGCCAGATTGGTTTCGGCTTCACTGATCTTGGCCGCTTCGCCTTTAGAAATCTCATTGAAATTGCGCACCTCGTCGGCGAAATACATAGTGTGCAACATCAACCCTCCCATGGAGGGACGGACGAGGACAAGATTTTCTTTACCGCGCATGACGAACTTCGCCAGGGCGACTTTCCCGGCTTTGTTCATGGCGTCGGTGAGCAAACGGTAAGGCTTCTCACCGCCCTTATCGGGGCCGAGATAATAGCTCTTCTCGTAATAAATCGGGTCCACAGTTGAAAGCGGCACGAATTCCGAGATTTCGATCGCCTGCGAGGCCTCTCCTTCGAGCGCTTCGAGTTCTTCATCCTTGAAGCGGACGTATTGGTCTTTAGCGAACTCATATCCCTTGACCAACTCCTCCCGTTCTACGACCTCGTTGCACACCGGACAGAAGCGCTGCTGTCTTATGCGGTTGCCGCACTTCGCATGGAGCAGATTAAAGCTGATCGACTGTGACGAAGCGGCCGTATACAGCTTCACAGGGATAGAGACAAGGCCGAAAGAGATGGTACCCGAACCGACAGGACGCGCTGGCATAGACAACCCTCCCGAAGCCCTAATAATATTCAATCAACCTTTGTTCTTCAATACAGCGAAAGTCTCAACGAAATAACCAACCATACTCAGGACGGCGTCACTCGATGCGAAGTCCTCTAATAATCGTTTCGGTGTGGGCCGCGGCCATTCGAGTGTTGAAATGTCAGGCCATCACATGGCGGTGTCGTAGCCATTGGCCTACGGTGTTCCTATTTTCCGAACAAGCTGTTCCACGTCGTTGCAGTGGTTCGCCCCTTCAGATTTGCATTTAATCGCCGATAAGCCAGCCATTTGAAGAACTTCTAAGATGCATGAACTATTAGCGGTGATGATGCAAGAGTTGGTCTCCGATTTGCTGCACGTGATAGAAGTGGAAAACATCGGATTTATCTTGTGGGAAGGAATCACGCTTTTAGTCGTGATTTTGGGCGGCATCGGACTGCTCGTGCTACGCCGCAAAGCTAGCGGCAGACCGGCGTTTACAAATGGGGATCGACAACTGTTCTTTGGCCAGTCAGGAGCTAAAAAAGCGCCCCACAGGTTGTTAGCCAACTTCAGTATGGCCGTGTTGCTATGTTTATCCACCGGCTTGTTGGAGTTCTTGATACTTGCCCCTTTGGGAGCCGGCTTGTTGACGGTTGTCTTGCTGCTTACTTCCCTGGGGATTGTCAACAAAACACTCTTTTAGTCTGAGCGACGCCGCCGGCCATAGCCGATCGTTCAGTTCCCTTTAGCGGCGCGGGGTCTCTCTGTCGCTTCCCGGCTGTGTCGTGTGTCTCAGGTTGGGATTGTCATCCCGAGCGAATGCGAGGGATCTTAGACAGATTTCTCCCTCGGGTCGAAACAAGGATTTCTCGCTGTGCTCGAAATGACAGAAGAAGGGCAATACGATTTTTCCGTATTTCGACACAGTCTTTTATCATGGAGCGCGACATGGTCAGCATCTAGCGCTAGTGACTTCTGTTTCAGCCTTTTGCGCTGACCCGCCAGATTTTTCCACCGCTGTCATCCGCAACCAGCAACGATCCATCCGCCGCAACGGTCACGCCTACCGGTCGGCCATAAACTTCGAAGGTTTTCTCATTCGCGATGAATCCGGTGAGGATATCCTCAAGCGGGCCTACCGGCTTGCCGTTTTGAAAGCGAACAAAGGCTACCTTGAAGCCTACCATGGCCGAGCGATTCCATGAACCATGCATGCCGATGAAAGCGCCGCCGTGATAGCGTTGGGGAAAAGCTTTGCCTCGATAAAAAGCGAGACCCAGCGCCGCCACGTGCGACCCGAGGGCATAGTCGGGTATGATCGCTTTCGCGACGAGATCCGGCCGCTGACCCTTTTTACGTGGGTCTTCGTTTCGCCCAAAGTATGAATAAGGCCAGCCGTAAAAAGCGCCCTCCTGCACGCTGGTCAAATAGTCCGGTACTAGATCGTCACCGAGCAGATCCCGCTCGTTGACAACCGTCCATAACGCATTCGTTTTCGGTTCCCAATCCATCCCGACCGCGTTACGCAGTCCTCTTGCAAAAATTCGCATGCCGCTCCCGTCGGGATTGATCTCCAGAATCCCCGCGCGCCGCTGGTCCTTTTCCCATTGGTTTTCTTCGTCAACATTCGAAGCCGAGCCAACAGCGACGTAAATTTTCCGGCCAGCGGGATCGGCGATGAGATTGCGCGTGTAATGTCCGCCGGCCGGCAGGTCGAGGATTTTCTCGCCTTTCGCCTCGATCCGCGTTTGCCCCGATCGGTAAGGATAACGGACAACGCCATCCGTGTTGCCAACGTAAAACCAATCGCGCAGAAGCAGCATGCCGTGGGGCATATTCAGGCCGGTGAGAAAGGTCTCGCGGACATCGGGCTTGCCGTCTTTATTGACATCCCGCAACAACGCGATCCGATTCGCCGATTTTTCGGGCCGATCGGCACGGCCCGGCCACTCGCGAGTGGCCTCCACGACCAGTACATCACCATTCGGCAACACGTAGGCCGAACGGGGATTGTCGAGATTCTCCGCAAACAGGCTCACCTCAAAACCCGGCGCCGCCGTGGGCATCCGCCCCTTGGGCCAACCTATGACTTTGGAAGTGTTGCGAACGGATGGAGTGGCAAAAGGCGCCGGCAGCTTTAGGCTTTCAGAACGACCGATGCCTTCCATAGGTTGACTGCCGGGAGTATCGGTTTGAGTCGTAGCCGCGCAGGAGAGAACAAACGCAAGGACTATCATCAGGCTGATTTGGCCAAGGCAAGGACGTGCCATAGAATTCTCCTTTTTCGTAGCCAGGTAAATCGATTCCGGTAGCCGATTGCTGCGAAACTGATGCTCACGAAAAGCCTTCCGGCCGCGGCCGATGGGCTCCGGTTCCAAGGCGGCCTTCGCCAGCCCAAGGCTGCCAATCACAACAGTCCGGGCTGGCAGCACCTGCACTGTCCACGTCTGCGGCCTCCAGGCTTGTCCCCCCTCGCGAGCTTTCATGGTTTAGGGTGAAACAGACTTTCATGAACATTCTTCAAAGCCCGCTACACCATATATAATAATCAATAGGTCGTAGAAAAGCGCAAGGGGAACGGTTGTACAGGCGCCGCTCCCGTTCTAAGATCGGCTCCAGTTTAGGAGGGACGAATGCACTATCGCGATTTGCGCGGGTGGCTTGAAGGAGTGGACCGGTTCGGCGAACTGAGAGTCGTCGAGGGCGCCGACTGGAATCAAGAAATCGGTGCGGTTGCCGAAGTAGCGTCGCGCGCCGAACGCCCTCCAGCGGTTCTCTTCGATAAAATCCAAGATTATGCCGCGGGCCGCCGCGTGCTAACGGGAATTCACAACCCGACCTTGAGACGGCAATGTCTGACCAATCATCTCCCGCTCGACTATACCCGCGATCAATTCATGGATGCGTGGAAAAAGCGCCTGAACGATCCGCAGCTCATTCCACCTCGAGTCGTTGATTCCGGTCCGGTCATGGAAAACGTATTTGAAGGAAAAGAGATCGACGTTCTCTCATTACCCGTACCGTTATGGCACGAGGGCGACGGAGGTCGCTACATCGGCACCCTCGACGTCACTATTAGCACTGATCCCGACGAAGGCTGGGTCAATCTTGGATGCTATCGGGTGATGGTGCACGACCGGGATATCCTGGCGCTTTATATATCGCCCGGACACCATGGCAATATTCATCGGCAGAAATATTTCGATAGAGGAAAGCCATTTCCGGTTGCGATTAGCTTCGGCCCGGACCCGCTGCTCTGGTTTTTCGGCCAGATGGAAGTCCCGCAGGGTCAGTCGGAATACGACTATGCCGGCGGGATTCGCGGCGAGCCATTTGAGGTCATCCTAGGCGAACACACGAAGTTACCGATTCCCGCGTATTCAGAAGTCGTGGTGGAAGGGGAAGTGATTCCTCAAACGGAAATTCCGGAAGGGCCGTTCGGCGAATTTACCGGCTACTACGCCGGCGGGCGGCGCAGCGAGCCGATTCTCAAGATCAAGCGGCTGATGCATCGCAACGATCCTATCATCACCGGCGCGCCGCCTTATCGTCCGGCGCCGGGAGCCGAGAACAACCTGATTCGCGCCGCTTATATATGGAACTATTTGGAAAAAGCAGGAGTGCCGGATGTGAAAGGCGTCGCTTACTATCAGACTCGCATGCTCGTCGTTGTTGCCATCAAGCAGCGCTACCCTGGTCATGCGAAGCAAGCGGCCGTGATCGCTTCTCAGTGCCGTGCGGCGGCGCTACTGACCCGATACGTTGTCGTCGTCGACGATGATATCGACATTTGGGATAGCAACGAGCTGCTCTGGGCGCTCTGTACAAGAACCGATCCGATCAAAGACATTGATATCATGCGGCGCTGCTGGAGCAATCCCATCGATCCGATCATACCGCCCAGCGAGAGAGGCTTTCAGTCGCGCGGGCTGATTGATGCGTGCCGGCCTTATGAATGGATGAACGACTTTCCCAAAGTCTCCGGCGCCAGCCCCGAGCTTAGAGCGAAAGTGATGGAGAAGTTCGGCGCCAGCCTCGCGGGAAGGTGAACTGCTAGCCTGGATTATTGAGCTATGCTGGAGAAGCGCCGACACACTGTCGCAAGCCTTCGGGGCGAGCCCTTTCCGGCCGCGCTCAATGGGCTTCTACCTTATAGGCCGCCATCCGATCCGTCCCAACGGTGCTATTCCTCCCGTCCGGGCCTGAACGAAACCTTAACGTTTCTCTGAGCGCGGCCTCCATGGTTCGCCCCTCGGCTCGGAGGCGAGAAAGCCGAGGCGATACGAAAGTCGGCGCACCGGGAAGCTGCGGTGTCAAAGAGGAGAGACACCGCAGGATAACCACCGTGATCTCGCGCTTGAATATTCAGGATACGCCTACCTCCTGGGTAGTAAGGTGAAAGAGATCTCAGGAGGCTTGGTGTGATTGGTGAGAGAGGCAGAGACCTATTGCGCCGGCTTGAGGAGCGGCCCGGATT